>JAXHTF010000036.1 GCA_034211275.1 Acidobacteriota bacterium | reverse complement strand
GTCGCCTGCTGCTCGAGCGCTGGCCAGCGCTCGAGCAGCAGGCGACCAAGGTCTGGTCCAGAGCTGTGGCCCTCACGCTGTCCACCAAGCGCCGAGGCAGCCAGGTCGACCAGGAAATACTGACTCAGCAGCTCTTTTTGCCAGCGGCTTCTAGGAGACTCCGCCTTGCTCCAGAGCGCCCTGTCCCCCGCCAGTGGGTCGTCCGCCAGACGCGGCAGCGGAATCGACTCATTAAGCCAAGAGGCCACCGCCGCCTCACGCAAGCTCCACGCTTCTACCACCCAGTACAGCGGCCGCGGATCCCAAACCTCCGGCCCTACGATTGCTCCTTGGAAAAGGGGATGGCGATCAGCGATCTGGCCCAGCACGTTGGACACCTCTTTCAGCGGAGGCTCATGCAAGTTCAGCGGCAGCGCTAGTGCCGCTGCCCAGCAATCCTCATTTTCCAGCCGAGCCCGGAGTGCTTCGACACCACTTTGTGGCCCGCCGGAGGATGATGCCTCCCCCTTCGACGCAGCTCCCAAGAGGCCCCGCTGTCGCCCGCCACCGCTGGAGGGCGCGGGACCGGCCGCCTCGGATACGACCTCCACCAAGCCTCTTTCTTTGGCAAGAGCCTCAGCCCATGCTTGCCAGGCAAGAATCAACCAGGGCAGGTTTGCCGAATTCCTGGCCAACCTCTCGATTCCATCCGGCCGATCAAAAGCTGCCGCATAGGCGTACCAGACCACCACCCAATACCGCCGCTCGCTCTCCCCCAGCCGCACCTCCCCACCCGCCAGCACCTGCGTCAACAGCTCGAATTGAGCTTCGTTCGCCAGATCGAGCTTGGCCAGCACCGCCCGGTGGCCGGTGTTCTGCGTGCGCAACGCATCCGCCGCGAGCAGCAGAAGACCTACCTCCTGCCAGCCATCCCGCTGGAGTCGAGTCTGCAGCAGCTCCGAGTCGATCACTCCTGCCTTGTCGGGATCGGCGCTGGCCTCATCGAGCAGGTAAATGGCCGCCAGGTACTCCTGAAAGCTCAAATGGGCGAATTGGTACACCCCCTCGGCGGTCTCTGCCAGCAATCCGGTGCGGGCGACGAAGTAGTCGGTGAGCTCCTTCGCATCCCTAATCTCGGCGTCGCGCAGCCGTTCCCCTCCGACCTCAATGGCCTGCCGCACCGTCTTGACCAAATCCTCCTTCGTCCACTGGAACCGCCGATCTTCCTTCTCGGACTTCTTGCGCGAACTCCCTTCCGTAGCTCCCTCGTGAGCTATGAAGGCGACCATCGAGAGCACCTGCAGCTTGTCCTGCCGACTCCAATTCCGACGGTCCTCTTCCGCCTGCGACCCCGGATGCCGAGATTGATCCTTATACTGATCCAGAACCTCTAGGTAGGCATCGACCAGCAGCGCATAGAGTTCCGCCCGGGTGTGGGGTAGCTGCCCACGGGTCCCGTGGACGAAGGCCAAAGCCGCCAGGTAGGCCGGGCGACGAGCCATGGGCAACAAGCGCTCAGTCTCCTGCTGAGACGTGAGTCGTTCGAGCAAAGACTGGGCCGCGCGATCCCGCTCCCCGGAGCGCATCGGCCGCAGCGCAAACCACTTCTTCAGATAGCTGCCGATCTGTTCCTTGGAGAAGGGCATGACGTGGAGCCGGAGCCCCGGCGGCAGCACCTTCTCCACCCCCTCATAGCCCGAAGGCCGTCCCGTCAACAGGGCGAGATTGGCGTCCTCACCTTCGAGCCATCGATGATCCCGTAGCGCCTTGAGGAAGCGCTTGCGCTGCTGCATCGAACCCAGCTCGTCGAGCCCGTCGAACAGGAAGATGCCCCAGCCACGGTCAAGGAACTCTCGCAGTGCCTCCGCGTCGAACGGCTCCTTCGATTCTTTCTGTACCTCCTTGAAGCACCAGGCCACCAACTTTTCGAGCTTGCCCAAGGCGCTGCTGGGGACGCTACGGAGCGGAATGGGGATGGGGATGCAGCCCTCGAACCACCGGTTGAACTCGTCCGGGACGCTTCCGCTGAGGCTGGCGATGACCGATTGGGTGAGTGTAGTCTTGCCGCTGCCAGGCTCGCCGGAGATCAGCAGAGTTCGCGTCTTCTTCACACGCCAAGCGGGACTGCTGTAGAGAACCTCCTCAGACACCTCCTCTCCGCTTGGCTCTTCAAGGCTCAGGAGCCAATCTTCCAGCTCCTTGCCCTGATTCTCCAGCTGCGTTTCGTCCGCCGAGTCCAGCAGCCTCTGGTCCGCAAGCTTCAGAGGAACGTAGATCTGCCGGAGCAGCAGCGGCTCATCGTCAGGGGCCAGCCCCGCGAGAGTGATGCGGCCATAGCGACGCTCCAGCCACCGGCGGTAGACGCCGCGGACTTTGAGCATGGCAGTGGTCGGTTTGGGCTCGCTCAAGTCTTCTCCTCAAGCAGCGGAGGCCCCAGCCGCAACAAGCGAGTGGCTCGAGCCTGAACAATTTCGGCAGTGATCTCGCCTGTCCCGAAAACCTCGTCTGTCCACTGCTCGCGGAACGCCCGATCACCCCTCAGATGATCTAGGCGCTCGATGAGCTCATCCACCACCAAATCCGTATCCGGCCGCTCGGGCAATTCCTTCAACCCTTGCAAATGATCAAAAGCGTGGCGAAGTGCGCGATGGAGGAAATAGTCCACGGGAGTAGGTGTATTGGGCAGGCTGCCGTCTGCCAGAATCTCGTGCAGATTACCAACATAGGATGGTTCGTAGGCGAGGAGACGGTAGACATCGGGGTGCACGGTGCGTAGATAGGTCAGGAGGAGATAGAAGCCAAAATCCTCGGAGCTCTTGCCTTCGATGGCCCACCCTGCGGATAGCCCACTCACAAAAGTCTTGAGCTTCCGCGGATTGGGCTCGACGAGTTCTTCGATCCGCCGCGCGAGCTCCCTGTAGGTCAGGCCGGTCGTGCTGCGGGTGAGGCCCGTAGCCTTGAGCAGCCCCACGATGAAAGCCTCCGGCTGCACCGGTAAAGGTACGTGGAGAGTGGACTGGAAAAGCTTCTCCAGATACTCCCGCGCGACTTCCTGCCCCTGCCCGAGAACCCCCTCCACCGCCCGCCGGGCCGCTGCGCCGTCCATACCTAGCACGAAGACACAATACGGCGTCTGGAGATAGAGCTTGATGGCCTCCAGCAGGTGTACCGTCTGCTGTTCTCCACAACGGTCGAGGTCATCGATGAAAATGACCAGCCTGCGCTGGACCACTAGCTCCCCGCCCTTGCCCGTAACGAAGGTGTTCTTCTCATTGGCGCCGAGCAGACGCCGGACCGCTTCCTCGAACAGAAGATTGAGGCGTTGGGCATCGGGAATCGCGCGAAAGTTTCGCTCATCCCGGCGCTTCTTGGACTCTCGCCAATTCTCCACATAACCGCTAAGACCTGAGACCGGTGGCAGGCCTTGGAGCGCCCCAAGAGCATTCGCTAGGGTATCGAGCAAGGGTAGGGCTGCCTCGACGGAGGTCTGCAGCGCATCGGCGAATTCTTTGCGGTGCTTGAGCAGACCGGTGAATTGCTCCTGAAGCTCCTGAAGCAGCCCGACGACCGGCTGCTCGGTCTGCTGGTGCTGCCACGGATTGAACCAAATGGGGACGACACGCGGATCGAGCTCGTCCTTTGCGATCTTGGAAGTCAGGCGACTCGCCAGCTGCTCGATCAAGAAGCCAGCCGACTCTTCGTAAAGCTCGTCCCAATCCTGCTGAATCTCTTTGGGCAATTCGCGGGTAGGTTTCGTCTGGGTAGCCAACGTAACCGCCAACGGCTCCCCACCCAACTTCGCCATCGCATAGCGCATCAAGCTGGTCTTGCCACTCCCCCACTTCCCCTGCACACACAGCGCATACGGCGGGCGGCAGGTGAGCACGCGGCGGGCGAGCTCGTCGCCGGCGGGCTGCATGCCCAAGGCTTTCAGGTCGAGAGTCCAGTGATCGTTGCCTGACATTCCTCACCTCTCTACAAAGACCGAGCCGCGGCGGGCGAAGCATGGTCGAGCGGTTCCGGGGGATCCCTTCGAGCATAAAGGATCGAGCATCCGAAAAGAAAAGCGTGCGCGGAAGCGATGGAGGATCAGCCCCATTCTTCGTAGAAACACAGCAGGAGAGAAGGTTAAGTGGGGGTTTGGGCGCGAGCGGGCGATACCGAGGGTTCACCCGGCCCTGCTCTTGGATTAGGAATACTCGCCGGCACGGCCGCAGCAGGCCCGTGCCGGCGAGATCGACCTCAGCCGTTGGGATCGATGGAAGCTCCCGTCTCACCGAATCCCGACCACCGGCCGTCCGGATCGATGGAAGCACCAGTGTCGCCGGTGTCGCTCGATGAAGCCTGAAGCTCGACGGCGTCACCGGATGCTGTTGGGCTGAAGGTGTCGGCCTCCAGGTTTGAGCTCAGAGCTCCGATCATCCCGACGCATAGAGCAAGAGTGATGACAAAAAACCGCATGGCTTTTTCCTCCTCGAGGCACCGAAGGGCCGGCGGTATGCCGGTGGGGATGATGCCTCTTGTTCCCCCAGGTACGCATGGGTACCCGCCAAGAATAAGAGGATTAGCCTTGCAGAGGTGCGAGGGGACTTCTGGTCACCGCCCTAAGGGAAGATCCTTGCCAGAAAGTCCAACTCTCTGGTGAGCATCGTAGGAGTTAGCCGAAGATGCCCGCGAGCTAGAAGATGCCCGCGAGCTATGGGGCTTCTGCCACAATGATCAGGCTGATTCAGCATTCCAGGCGAGGTGAAGAACCCGCGGTTCCGCTGGGAACCGTCACCAGGAGGAGCGAGAACCATGGGCGAGACGACCGTATGGCATCGGGTGGCGGGGTTGGAGGAGCTTCCGGAGGGGCGGGTGATGACGGTGACGGTGGGGCATTTGAGCCTGGCCTTGACCCATCACGAAGGCCAGTATGGGGCGCTGGACAATGCCTGCCCGCACCAGGGCGGGCCCTTGGGGGAGGGCTCCATCGAAGGGGGGTACCTGCGCTGCCCGTGGCACGGGTGGGATTTTTGCCCGCTGTCGGGCAAGCCACCGGGAGGCTATGACGACGGGGTCCAAACTTACCCCACCGAGGTGCGGGAGGACGGCGTCTACGTGGGGGTGCCGGAGGAGGAGCCGCGGGAGCGGACGGTGTCGGATGTGATGGTGGAGACCATGGTGGCGTGGGGGGTGACTCATGTCTTCGGCATGGTGGGGCATTCCAACCTGGGGCTGGCGGACGCGTTGCGGGTGCAGGAGGAGGCGGGAAAGCTGACCTTCATCGGCATCCGCCACGAGGGCGCCGCCGCCTTCGCCGCCAGCGGCTTCGCCAAGCTCACCGGGCGGCCGGCGGCGTGTTTGGCTATCGCCGGGCCCGGGGCCACCAACCTCTTGACCGGGCTGTGGGACGCCAAGGTGGACCGGGCACCGGTGCTGGCGCTGACCGGGCAGGTGAACACCCAGGTGTTGGGGCCCGGGGCGTTCCAGGAGCTTCCCCTGGCCGCCGCCTTCGACGCCGTCACCGGCTGGAGCCAGACAGTGCTCCACACCAGTCGCCACGCGGAGTTGGTCAACCTGGCCTTGAAGCACGCGGTGCAGCACCGGGAGGTGGCGCACCTGATCTTTCCGGACGAGGTCCAGGAGCTGCCCGCCGAGAAGATCCAGGCGTCGGGGCCGGAGGGGCGGCTGACGGATCTCCGGATCCGGCCGCCGGAGGAGAGCCTGGCGGCGGCGCTGGAGCGGCTGCGGGGGGCGGAGCGGCCGGTGATCGTGGTGGGCTACGGCGCCCGGGAGAGCATGGACGCCATCATCTCCCTGGCGAGCCGGCTGCATTGCCCGGTGATCACCACCTTCAAGGGCAAGGGGCAGATCTCCGACCACCACGAGCTGGGCTGCGGCGTGCTGGGCAGGAGCGGCACGCCCATTGCTAGCTGGTTCATGAACGAATGCGATCTGCTACTGGTCTTCGGCGCGTCGTTCTCCAACCACACGGGGATCACCCCCAAGAAGCCGGCGATCCAGGTGGACTTCGACCCGTGGCAGCTGGGGCGGGTGCAGAAGGTCACGGTGCCGGTGTTGGGGGAGATTGGCGTGACGGCGCAGCTGATGCTGGAGCAGCTGGGGGAAGACCTCGCCGCCGTCGACCAGCGGCCGGAGATCGCCGAGCGCTGGCAGCTGTGGCGCCAGGAGAAGGCGAGCCGCGAGGCGGACGACCGCGGCCGGGGCGTCAGCTCCGCTTCCCTCTTCGCCGCCAAGAACCGCCAGATCCCGGCCAACGCGGTGATCGCCGTGGACGTGGGCAACAACACCTACTCCTTCGGCCGCTACTTCGAATGCCGCGAGCAGAGCGTGCTGATGTCCGGCTATCTCGGCTCCATCGGCTTTGGCTACCCGGCGGCCATGGGGGCCTGGGCGGCGGCGCCGGATCGCCCCATCGTGGCCCTCACCGGCGACGGCGGCTTCGGCCAGTACCTGGCGGAGCTGACCACGGCGGTGAAATACAGCATGAAGATCACCCACGTGCTGCTCAACAACGGCGAGCTGGGAAAGATCTCCAAGGAGCAAAGGGCAGGCCAGCTGGACGTCTGGCAGACGGCGCTGCATAACCCCAACTTCGCCCAATTCGCCGAGAACTGCGGCGCCCTGGGCATCCGCGTCACCCGCGCCGCCGAGCTCGACGAGGCGCTGGAGCGGGCGCTGGCCCACGACGGCCCAGCGCTGGTGGAAGTGATGGCGGACGTGGGTTTGATCTAGCAGCCGGAGACGGGGCCCCCGGAACGACCACCCAGCCCCTCCCTCCAAAAGCAGCGCTCAGAGCGCCGTCACCGACACCCCGAGCACGTCGTCGGAGGAGTCCTCGAGGCTCCGAACCAGCTCCTCCGAAGGCTCTTTGGCCAGCTGGATGCGCGCCGAGGCGGCGCCGCCGCCGGCGAAGAGGATGTTTTCCATCTCCTGCACGTTGATCCCCGCCTGGCGTAGCGCCTGGAGCACGTTGGCCAGCACGCCGACGCGGTCGTGGTGGCGCACCACCAGGAGGTGAGTGGCCTCGGTGCGCTGGGCGAGGTTGACGCAGTTAGGCACCGTGCCCTGCTCCAGGAAGGTGGAGATCACCCGCACCGCCTCCGCAGCCACCGCCAGCTGAGCCTGGGTGGTGGAGGCGCCGATGTGGTGGGAGCCCTGGACGCCGGGGAGGGCGAAGATGCCGGGATCGAGCTCGCCGGTGCCGCCGGAGGGCTCGTTCTCGAAGACGTCGAGGCCGGCGCGCAGGCCGCGCTCCTTCACCGCCTGCTCCAGCGCCGCGGTGTCCACTACCGGACCGCGGGAGGTGTTGATCACCATCGCCCCGTCGGGTAGGGCGGCGAGGACCTCCTCGCCCACCAGGCCGGTGGTGTCGTCGTTGAGGGCCACGTGGATGCTCAGAATGTCGCTGCGCCGCGCCAGCTCGACGGGGCTGTCGGCGCATTCGATCTCCAGCTCCTCCGCCCGCTCGGGGGTCAGAGACCGGCTCCACGCGGCGACTTCGAGACCAAAGGCGCGGGCGCGGGGGATCATCTCCAGGGCGATCTGCCCCAGCCCCAGGAGCCCCAAGCGCTGGCCGAAGATGCCCCGGGCCTGCTGGAATTCCTTCTTGTTCCACTGGCCCTCCCGCAGCTCCACCGCGCCGTCCACCACCCGGCGGTCGAGGGAGAGGATGTGGGCGAAGGCCAGCTCCGCCACCGCGATGGAGTTCTTGCCCGGGCAGTTGGCGACGAAGATGCCGCGCTGGGAGGCGCCGGCGACGTCGATGGTGTTGACCCCGGCGCCGGCGCGCACGATGAGGCTGAGGCTGGGAGCGGCGTCCAGGTGCTCCGGCCGGACTTTCGTGCTGCGCACCACCAAGACCCCCGGCTGATGCTCCGCGAGGGCCGCCTGCAGGCTGTCGTCCGCCAGGGACGCGTCGGCGTGAACGGTGCAGCCCGCGGCGCGCAGCTGATCGAGACCTTCGGGGGGAAATTTGTCGGCGACGAGAACCTTCATGAAGAACCTCCGGGGGGTGTTTGCGGCGTACAGCGCCGATGATACCGAAGGCCTCGGCGTTCTCCGCTGACGGTCCTGCAACGTCGATGGAGCGGCAGATCCTTGTCCACTGAGGCTCGGGCCCCGGTAACATGAAAGGGAGAGCTGAAACACCCCATCGCCTTCCCGATGCGAAGGCCCATCCTGGAGAGCCCCATGGAAGAGCTGCCCACCCCTCCCGGTCTGCAAGCTGTCGAGAAAGCCTTCGCCGAGGGGCGCCTGGGCGACGCCCGCCAGCAGCTGTTGCGCCTGTCGGAGGAAGAACGCCAGATCCTCGCCGCCGAGATGGGAGAGGAGGCCGTCGCCAGCCTCACCCGCAGCGCCGCCCGCGGCGTGCACCGGCAAAAGCAGGGCCGCGTGGTGGTGATCAACGGCATCATGGGGGCGCTGCTGGACCGCCGGCTGCAGAAGGGCGATCAACGCATCTGGGTCAGTTTGTGGAAGCTCTTCAACGGCCATCTGAAACATCTGCGCATGGGACTCAACGGCGGGCCGGCGGATCCGGACACCCGCATCGTCATCGGCGGTCTGCACAAGAGCTATTGGCGGCTGCAGCTGGAGCTGGACAGCTTCTGGCACGTGCTCCCCTGCCCCTTCGACTGGCGCCTGGACATCGACCGCAGCGCCGAGGCGTTGGCGAAGCGCATCCGCGGTTGGGCCAAGGGCGAGCCGGTGCACATCGTGGCCCATTCCATGGGCGGGCTGGTGGCGCGGCGGATGATCCACCGCTTCCCCGATCTGTGGGAATCCATGGACGACGCCGACGGACATCACCGCGGCGGCCGCCTGATCATGCTCGGCACGCCCAACAAGGGTTCCTTCGCCATCACCCTGACCCTCACCGGCGAGGAGAAGGCGGTGCGACGCCTGGCGCTGGTGGACCGCAAACACGGCATGCGGGCAACGCTCTCGACCATCAGCACCTTCCACGGTCCCTACCAGATGCTGCCGTCACCGGAGGTCGAGGTGGGAGACGATCGCCAGCAACTCTTCGGCAGCACCGCCTGGGGAACCACTCCCCACCACCAGGAGCTGCTGGATCTGGGCGCTCGGTTCCAGCGCGAGATGGCCACCGTCGAGACTCCGGACCGGCTGATCTACGTCGCCGGTTACGACTACGACACGCCCCACCGCATTCGCGTCGACGGCCCGGGAGAGTTCAGCTACCAGCAGACCCGGGAAGGGGACGGGCGAGTCCCCCACGAGCTGGGGCTGCTCCCCGAGGTCACCACGTATTGGGTGCGGGAGATCCACGGCAAGCTGCCGGAGAGCGAGCACGTGCTCGAGGACGTCCACGAGCTGCTGGCCAACGGATCCGCCCAGCTCCTGCTGGCCTCCAAACCGACCCAACGCCGGGCTGTGGAAGAGCCGCGCTGGCAGTCTCCGGAAGAGATTCAAGACGAAGCCGCGGAGCTCGAGGCCACCCGCTGGGAATCGCTCTTGGAAGCCGCGACGGTCTTGGAACAGAAGCCGAGCCGAAGAGGAGAGGCGGCAGGCAAGGGCGACGAGGAAGGGGAGCCCCGCGAGCCGGAGCTGGCGGCCGCCGAGGCTCGGGCGACCCTCGAAACGTCCCTCACCGATGGCTGGCTCGGCGGCGGATCGCCCCTCTTGGTCCGCAACCTGGGAGCCCGCCCGACCCCACCGCAGGCCGAAGAGCGCCGCACCCCACCTCTCAAGCTGCAGGTGGACGTGGTGTGGGGAGACATCCGGCGGATCCCCGGCGATGTGTACTGCGTCGGCCACTACCACGGAGTTCCGCCGCAGCGTGCTGAGGAAGCCCTCGACCAGGTGGTCTCCGGAACCTGGGATCCGGACCCGCAGGCTGACGAGCCAAAGAACGAGACGGCGGCCCAGCGGCCCGTCCACGTCCTCGACGACCTCACCGCCCGCGGCATCCTCAGCGGCGAGCTCGGGCAGATCACCTTCTATCCCTGGGCATGGTCGGCCATCGAGAAACAGCGGAGCCTGGGAGAAACCTCGGGCGGGGAAAGCGAAGCCATGCCCACGGTGGCCATCGCAGGCATGGGCTACCCCGGTACTTTCGACGAGGCCCGGCTGCGGCGGCTGGCGCGCAATCTCTCGTGGACCATCGGCCTGCTGCCCCACGTGCGCACTGCCTGCACCGTGCTCATCGGCTCCGGCGACGGCGGCCTCACCGTCGGTGAATCCCTCCGCGGCATGCTCGCGGGCATGCGCGACACCCTCAGCGGCGGCATCTTGACCACCGGCCTCGAGGTCACACGGCTGCGCATCGTGGAGATTCAGCTCGACCGCGCCCACCAGATCCACGAGGAGCTCCTGATGCTGCAAGCGAAGTATCCGCAGGAGTTCCAGCTCGAGATCCGGGCCGACTTCTCACCCCAGCGAGGCGGCTGGCTGTCCGACGAGTACTGCCTGTCGCTGGTTCTCGGCGCCATCCACCACGCAGTGCAGGAGGGCGCCAGCCATGCCAAGATCCGCACCGCCGCCGAGGATCTGTTGAAACAGAGCCTGACCCAGAGCGACCAACGCCTACCCCAAGTGCTCAAGGCCCTGCGTGAGATCACGCTGGAGCGCAGAGACGGCGAGCAAGAGAAGGACTATCGGGATCGGCTGGCCACGAGCCTGCGGGTGCAGCGCCGCAGTGGACAGAATGAGAAGACCATGGCCGCCCGCATCTCCTTCATCAAGGACGGCAAGGCGCTGCGGGTCGCCGCCATTCAAAGCTCGGCGGTGATCCCGGAACGGGTGGCGAAGATCGATTTCCGCCTCATCGAAGAGCTCGTCGAGCGCCTGAAGGATCCCACCGTCGAGGACCTGGAAGAGTACAGTCCGAGCCTCGATCAGCTGCTGGTACCCCGCGACTTCCGTTCCAAGATCCGCTTCGGACAGAAGATGATCTTCGAGGTCAACCGCGATACCGCCCGCATTCCCTTCGAGATGCTGCCCAGCGATGCGGCGAAAGCCGGCGGCGAAGCCCCTTTCCTCGCCCTGTCCACCACCGTCAGCCGTCAGCTACGCACCACCTACAGCCCGCCGCCGGTGGTGAAGCTACCGACGGTGCAGCGGGCGCTGGTGATCGGCGATCCCGGCGATCCCAAGCGCGGCCATGACTTGCCGGGAGCTCGGGAGGAAGCGCGGCGGGCAGTGCGGATCCTGCGTTCGAAGGGATGGCATGTCGACGCCCTCATCGGCGTGTCGGTGGGGCGGGACCGACAGGGCGACGAGCCCGGATTCCCTCCCGCCACTCGGCTGGACGTCCTGCACCTGCTGAACAAGAACCAATACGATCTGCTCCATTACTGCGGCCACGGCGACTTCGATGCCAAGGATCCGGAGCGCGCCGGCTGGCGCTTCAAAGACGGCCTGCTCACCGCCGCGGAGCTGGAGAAGATGGACCGGGTGCCCCAGCTGGTGGTGGCCAACGCTTGCCTGACTTCCCGCATCTCCCAGCTCCTCCACGGCGGCACCTCGGCGGAGCGCAGCGAGATCGGTCTGCTCCCCACCCTCGCCGATGAGTTCTTCCGCCGCGGCGTGCGCAATTACATCGGCACCGCCTGGGCCATCAACGACGCCGGGGCGGTGCTCTTCATGGAGGAGCTCTACGGTGCCCTGCTGCCGAACGACCGGCCGCAGGGAGAGCCCCTCGGCGAGGCCCTGCGCATCGCCCGCAAGGCGCTGTGGGATCGACGGAAGATCCACGGCAGCCTGTGGGCCGCCTACCACCACTATGGGGATCCGGATTTGGTCTTCGAGCGGGGCGAGGAGCGGGAGTGACGAGGGGCTGGAGGGAGCTTCGGCGTGGGTAGGCGGTCTTGAGAGTCTCTCCACCCCCGCCCCGGGATCAATCCCGGGGCTACCCAGGACTCCGCCGGATGAATCCGGCTCCCTGAGCCTGCTCCACCAAGCCTGCTTTCCGGAACCATCGGAGCCGGCCAGAGGCCGGCGCTCCCAGGGGCGCCCAGATCAGCGCCGCCCACTGCAGCCACCATCCCTATCATCTTGACCGCGAAGGCGGGCATTCTCAGCCCCAAGTTGCACTCATCGCAATCCGGCTATAAACTGCAACGCACTTTCGCCCGAGGCCTGGCCGGCGGGGGCCGCCCCCCTCCTTCGCTGCGTTGGTCTTTTGTTCTTCGTTTTGTTGGAGGAGGAGAGGCCCGTGAAAGTCGAACGGACTCTATCGACCCGCCGCCGATGGATCACCGGCGGACTCAGTACCCCGGAAACCAGTACGCCAGAAACTAGAGGCTCCGCATTCAAGGGAGCCGGCGGCCGCGCCACCGCCATGCGCCGTCGGGACCGGACGGCCTTCGAGGGGGTACCCACCCAACCGGCGCTACCGCCCCTCGCCGTGGTGGCCCTCAATCGGCTGGGCTTCGGACCCCGGCCGGGGGACCTGGACGCCTTCCAGGCACTGGGCGGCACCGACACCGCCCGCCTCACCGCTTACGTCGACCAACAGCTAGACCCCGCCTCCATTCCGGACACCGAGGCCGAGGCCCGCATCGCCGCCGGGGGGTTCATCAGCCTGGGCAAGACCCGCGAGCAGCTGTGGAGCGACCACGCGGTCAACGACCCTAACTACGACTACCGCACTCTGCCGCAGGTGGAGACGGAGCGGGCGACGCTGATCCGCCGGATCTACGGCGAGCGCCAGCTCTTCGAGGTGCTGGCGGACTTCTGGCACGACCACTTCAGCGTCTACAGCCGCCACTACATCGTGATGCCGGTCTTCGTGCACTACGACCGGGACTGCATCCGCCCCCACGCCCTGGGCAACTTCCACGACATGCTGGTGGCGGTAGCCCAGAGCACCTCCATGCTCTACTACCTGGACAACTACACCAGCTCCGCCGACGGCCCCAACGAAAACTACGCCCGGGAGCTGATGGAGCTCCACACCCTGGGGTCGGAGAATTATTACGGCGTGATCCCACCGGGAGACGTGCCCACCGACGGCGGGGGCATGCCGGTGGGCTTCGTTGACGAGGACGTCTTCGCCGTCACCCGCGCCCTCACCGGCTGGTCCGTGAGCAACAGCAGCTGGGATCCGGACGTCGGCAATACGGGCCTCTTCCTCTATCGGCCGGAGTGGCACGACACCGGCGCCAAGACGGTGTTGGGCAACGACCTGCCGGCGGGGCAGGAGATGCAGGACGGTCTGGACGTGCTGCGCATCCTCGCCGACCACCCCGGCACCGGCCGCTTCATCGCTCGGAAGCTGTGCCGCAAGCTGATCGGTGACGGCACGCCGTCGTCGCTGATCAACCAGGCCGCGGACCTCTTCACCTCGCTGTCCACGGCGCCGGACCAGATCGCCCAGGTGGTGCGCTTCATCGTGCTTTCCGACGAGTTCCGCAACACCTGGGGGCAGAAGGTCAAGCGCCCCACGGAGATCGCCGTCAGCTCCCTGCGCAGCGTCGGCGCCGACCTCGACCTGTCCATGAGCAGCCCCATCGCCGGCACGTTCTTCTGGCTTTACGGCATGACCGGCCACCGCCTGTTCCGCTGGAAGCCGCCCAACGGCTATCCGGACGTCGCCGGCGCCTGGATGAGCGCTTCGCCGCGGGTCACCTCGTGGCGCCTGACCAATTGGTTCACCGACGCCAACGTCGACGACGTGCCCATCTTCGATCCCACCCCTCAGACCCCCGCCGGCGTGCGCTCGAGCAGTGCCCTGGTGGACTTCTGGAGTGACCGCATTCTCGGCCGGCCGATGGATCCGGCGGCGCGCACCGAGGTGGTGGAGTTCATGGCCCAGGGCCGCAACCCGGACTTCGATCTGCCGCTGGACACGGATGCGGACGTCCAGGAGCGGCTGCGCTCGATGCTCGGCTTGATCTTCTTATCCCCGGATTTCCTGTGGCGCTGAGGCGGAGGTGACGACGATGAAAAGCACACGACGCGGATTCATGATGGGATGCTCGGCGGCCATCGCCAGCCTGGCGGGCTCGCGCATCCACACCGTCGCCTTTGGCGATACCGGCCCGGAAGGGCCCTATCCAAAAGGAGCATTTAACGACGAAACCCTGGTGGTAGTCTTCCTGCGCGGCGGCATGGACGGGCTCAACGTGGTGGCGCCCATCGACGGCGTCGACCGCGGCCATTACGAGGCGGCGCGGCCGGACCTCCAGCTGCCGGTTTCCGGCACCGGAGCCGCCTTGCCCCTGGACGCCCAATTCGGTCTCCACCCGGCGGCGGCGCCGCTGCACGACCTGTGGCAGAACAACAGCCTGGCCATCGTGCACGCCGCCGGCATGAACGAATCCACCCGCTCCCACTTCGACGCCATGGAGTACATCGAGCTGGGCACCCCAGGAGTCAAGAGCACCACCACGGGCTGGCTGACCCGCCATCTCGATTCCGCCAACAATCTGCCGCCGGAGATCGTCATGCCGTCGCTGGCGGTGGGGGATCTGCAGCAGACCTCCCAGCTGGGCAATCTGGAGACCATCAACCTGGTGGATCCGGATCAATTCCATTTCCAGAACGGCCCCTGGCGCTGGCGCGACGCCCAGCGCACCGCTCTGCGGCGGATGCTCCAAGGCGGCAACAGCCCTCTGCACCAAACCGCCCGCCAGGCCCTGGATGCGGTGGACATCGTCGAGCTCTACACCGGTGACAACTACATGCCCGCCAACGGCGCGGTATACCCGGAGACCAGCTTCGGCGAGGACCTGCAGGTGGTGGCCCAGATGATCAAGCTCGATCTGGGGCTGCGGGTGGTCACCGTCGATCTGGGCGGCTGGGACACCCACGAAAGCCAGGGCAATGGCTCCGGTGGCTATTTCGCCGGATTGCTGGGGGAGCTGGCTCAGGGGCTGGCGGCGCTCTATCTGGACCTCGACGGCAGCGGCAGCGCGAACTACGCCCAGCGGCTCACCGTGGTGGCCCAGAGCGAGTTCGGCCGCCGCTTCACCCAGAACGCCGACGACGGCACGGACCACGGGCACGGCAACGTGATGATGGTGCTCGGCGGCAACGTCAACGGCGGGTTCCACGGCGCCTGGCCGGGGCTGGCGCCGGGGCAGCTCTTCGAAGGGGTGGATCTGGCGGTGACCACCGACTACCGACAGGTGCTGAGCGAGATCCTCATCCGCCGGCTGGGCAACAACCAGCTGGGCACCGTTTTCCCCGGCTATGGCGGCTACAGCCCCCTGGGCGTGGTCCAGGGCAACGACATTCCGCCGGATTACAGCGGCGGCCGGGAGGAGATCTTCAGCGACGGCTTCGAGACCGGCGATCCGGGACGGTGGATCGTCGGCGGCGGGTGATTCTTCCCATGCACCAAACCCCTCCGCGGCAGGGCGCCGGGAGGGGTTTTGGCTATCTACAAGCCCGCTGCGAGCGGGCGGAGGGCGAGCTTCTTAGTTCGAGGTGTCGCCGTAGCTGTAGCTGTGCTGGATGGTTCCGTCCATCTTGTGCACCACCACCTGGCTCGGCTCCTGGCTCTTGGCCAGCTCGCGGGCGGCGTCGACGGCCTCGCCCTTGGTGTCCTTGATCACCACCGGGGTCTCGGCGCCTTCCGCCTGCACCTTCCAGCCGTCGGCCTCGGTGGAGACGTGGTAGACGACGCGGCTGGCGGCCGGCGTTGCGGCACCGCTCCACAGCTCGACCTGCTTGGTGAGCTCCTCGACCCGCTGGGTCAAGGTCTGGATCTCCGAGCGGGTGGGAATGCCCAGGCGATGAAGGGCGTTGGCGACCTGCTGGTCGAAGCGGCCACCGGCCTCGTCGAGGGTGTCCTGGACGCGGGAGCGAGCCTTGGTGTACTCGCCCTCGACCCGGGAACGGGCCTTGTCGAATTCGCCCTCGACTCGAGCGCGCACCTTGTCCGCCTCTTTCTTGCCGCGGGTAGAAGCCTCGCGACCCTGCTCCACCAGCTGATCGAAGAGCTTGGTGGTGCCCTCCTCAACGGTGGAGACGGCGCCAAGGCCAGCAAGCCACACTTTGCGGGCGGATTCCAGTACCTCTGTCTGAAGCTTGTCGACATTCAGTTTGTTCTTAGCCATGGTGTCTCTCCTCTCTCGCATCTCGGCGCGCTCGCTGGGGAGCGGCGCCGAGTCCTGCGCGCTATATCTCGTGGAGCCCCCGAACGGCACATCGCCGTCCAGTGCTCCTTACTCTCGTTGTCAAAATCTTCAGCCTTTTTGGCTGACCGCGGGAAGCGGCTTGGCGAATCGCTTGTGCGGCTCTTTGCCGCCTCCCGACAATCAAAAGATACCGCACTGCGGCATGCTTGTCAAGGGCAATTCCGCGGCGCGGCAATGCCCATAAGATCAATACCCACAATATTTAGCCTCCATCACCAGATCTGTCACCCACCAATCAGCCGCGGCGCGGCGTGATCTATTAGGCCCTTGTTCCCATCCTCAGAACCGGGACATGCCGCAGCGCGTCAAAGATCTTGGAGCAGTCTTCGGCGTCGCCGGGGGGCTGCCGGGCAGTCAGAGGGCCGGAGAAAAGCCTTGACCCCGGGAAAGCTACTTCCTAGTATTGACCGGCCGGCCAGTTCACGACTGAGAACACCTGGAGCCGGCGAAGGAACCGAACCCGACAATGGCTGCCAAACGAGACCCCGAAGCCACCCGCGCCGCCATTTTGCAGGCTGCCGAAGAGGAGTTTCTGCAAAAAGGCTTCGCCGACACCAGCACCTCCGCCATCGCCCGCGGTGCCGGCGTCACCAAGAGCCTGATCCACCACCACTTCGGCTCCAAGGAGAAGCTGTGGAACGAGGTCAAGGTGCGGCGCTTCGCTCAATACGCCGAGGCGCAGATCCGCATGACGGAGACCTCGTCGCCGGACGCCGACCTGCTGCGCCGCTCCATGAAGCTGTACTTCAAATTCCTCCAGGACAATCCGGAGGTGGTACGGCTGATGGCGTGGATGTATCTGGAAGGGGACGACGAGTGCACCGACATCGACCGCAAGGTGCTGCTGGCGGGGGCGGAGAAGATCCGAGAGGGCCAGGAGAACGGCTCCCTGAGAAACGACATCGACCCCCGGTACATCCTGGTCCTCTTCGTTTCCCTGGGCAAGCAGTGGTTCCAATCTCATGAGCGCCTGTGCAGCGCCTTGAACTTCGACCAGCCCATGGAGCAAACCGACGCCGAATATCTGGAGGCGATGGAAAAGATCTTCTTCGAGGGGGTCTTGCCCCGCTGAGAGCTGCCTTTTTTCTGGCCCGCTATTGACCGGCCGGCCAGTTAACAATCCCGTAACACTGTACTGATCCACATCCCTCAACCGAATAGCCGATCCGCCACCCCCACCTGGAGCCACACCATGAGACGAGGACGCCTGCTAGCCCCGATCATCGGCATCGCCCTACTAGCCATCGCTTTGCCCTTGGCCCTGACCTCCCGCGCCACCAGCGTCGAGGCGCCCCCCATCGCCACCAAACGGGTGGAGGTGGCACCAGCGAGCACTGCCGATGTCGCCCGCGACCTGCGCTTCTCCGGCATCGTTCGGGCGGAGCGCCACGCCGAGCTCTCCTTCCCCCTGGGCGGGCGCCTGGTGCGCCGGCCGGTGGATCTCGGCGACCGCGTGCGGGCCGGCCAGGTGCTCGCCGAGCTCGACCTGCGGCAGACCGCCAACGCCCTGGAGAGCGCCCGGGCGGCGCTGGCGGAGGTAGAGGCCCGGCGGATGCAGACCCAGCAGGAGCGCCAACGGGTGGAGCGCCTCGCCGCCAGCGGTGCCGCCACCGCCGAGGAGCTGGAGCAGGTCACCGCCGCCGCCGAGGCCCTGGAAGCAGCCAAGGCCGCAGCCCAAGCGCGGTTGGAGGACGCCCGGCGGATGGGCGACGACTCGGTGCTCATCGCCTCCTTCGCCGGCACCATCACCGAGGTGAGGATGGAGGTGGGGGAATACGCCGGCGCCGGCAAGACGGTGATGGTGGTCAGCGGTGACGGTCCGCTGGAGGTCGAGGTGGGGGTCCCGGAAGGGCTGGTGACCCAGCTGGAGCCGGGGAGCGACGCCGAGGCGCGACTACCCTTCGCCGAAGATCGCACGGTGCCCGGCACCGTCCGCTCCCTGGGGCGCGCCGCCGCCGGCGCCGGCAACCTCTTCCCGGTGGTGGTGGCGCTGGGAGAACCGCAAGGGGTGGCGCCGGGGATGACCGCCGAAGTGCTCCTCACCAGCCGCACCAACGACTCGGTGACGGTGCCTCTGGCGGCCATCCTCAACCCCGGCGGCAGCCGCCCCCGGGTCTTTCGTCTGATCGATGACGGCGCAGAAGAAATCGTGCAGCAGGTGGCGGTGCGGGTCGAGCAGCTCACCGGCGAGCGGGTGGCGGTGCGGGGCGAGCTGGAGCCCGGCGATCTGGTGGTGGTGAGCGGCCACGGCGGCCTGCTCGACGGCGACACCGTGGAGGTGGTGCGGTGAGGGCCCTCACCGGCATCCTGCGCCAGCGCAAGCTGGTGCTCACCCTCGCTCTTCTGCTGGCCTTCCTGGGAGTGGCGTCCTGGGCCACCATGAAACGGCAGGAAGATCCCCGGCTGCCGGACTATTGGGGGCAGGTGGTGGTCACCTTCCCCGGTGCCGACGCCGAGACGGTGGAGCGGCTGGTGCTCGACCGGCTGGAGGAGTACCTGGCGTCGGTGGCCCAGGTGGGGGAGATCAGCTCCACCGCCTACAGCGAGGTGGCGGTGCTGACCATCGACCTGCGAGAGGACACGGACGACACCGACGGCGCCTGGGACGAGGTGCGGGAGGCCCTGGAGGACGCCACGCCGGAGCTTCCCGACGGCGCCTCCGAACCGCGCCTCAACGACGACCTCCAGGACCAGGAGGGCATCGTCTACGCCCTCACCGGGCACCCCGATCCGCTGGAGCTCAAGGGCGCCGCGGACCGGCTCAAGGACGAGTTGCTGGCGCTGTCGGTGGTCTCCAAGGTGGAGATCGTCGCTGATCCCGGGGATCAGATCGTGGTCGAGCTCACCGCCTCCGCCGCCCGCCGGCTGGGCGTCGACCCCCGCCAGCTGGCGGCCCAGCTGGGGGCCCGCAACCGCATCCTCCCCGGGGGCTCGGTGGAGCTTTCCGGACGCAACGTGACCCTGCGGCCCCAGAGCGAATTCGAGAGCCTGGACGAGATCCGCAACACCCCGGTGCTGCTGCCGTCGGGTTCGACGGTGCCCCTCTCCTCCATCGCCACCGTGCGCCGCGGGCCGGAGGAGCCGGTGACGGCGCGCATGCGCTACGACGGCGAGAACGCCGTGGGCCTGGGGGTGGTGCTGCGCACCGGCATCAACGTCATCTCCGCCGGCGAGACCGTGCGCGGGCGGATGGAAGAGCTGCGAGACCAGGTGGCGCCGGTGGAGGTCACCGAGGTGGCCTTCCAGCCGGATCGGGTGGAGCACCGCCTGGACGAGCTGGGACGCTCGCTGCTCCTCGGCGTGATGATCGTCGCCGGCGTGTTGATGCTCACCATGGGCCTACGAATGGGGCTCATCGTCGCCTCAGTGGTGCCCCTGGTGGCCCTCTCCGCCCTCGCCGTCTACGCCATGGGCGGCGGCGTGCTGCACCAGATTTCGGTGGCGGCGCTGGTCATCGCCCTGGGCATGCTGGTGGACAACGCCATCGTGGTGGCGGAAAACATCCAGTGGCGCCTGGACCGCGGCGAGCCCAGCGAGGAAGCGGCCACCGGCGCCGTGGCGGAGCTGGCCACACCCTTGGCAGCGGCCACCGCCACCACCCTGGCGGCCTTCGTGCCGATGTACTTGGCGGAGGGCGGCACCGGCGAGTTCACCCGCGCCATCCCGCTGCTCATCATGCTCACCCTGACGGTGAGCTACCTCTTCGCCGTCTTCGTCACCCCCGCCCTCTCCAACATGCTGCTGCGGCCCCAGCTCAGCTCTCTGAATGGTGGGCCCCGCAAGGGATGGCTGGAGCGCCAGGCGCCGCGGCTGGGCCGGCTGGCGGTGCGCCGGGCGGGTTGGGTGCTGCTGGCGGTGGCGGTGCTGGTGGGCTCCTCGCTGCTGGCCGCCGGCTGGGTCAAACAGCAATTCTTCCCATCCTCCGACCGCAACCAGCTGGTGGTGGATCTGCGGCTGCCCGAGGGCAGTCACCTGGACGCCACCGACCGTCAGGCCCAGGTGCTCGAACGGGCGCTCCTGGCGCATCCGGAAGTGGTTTCGGTGGCGGGCTTCGTGGGTCGCAGCACGCCGAAGTTCTACTACAACCTCAACACCATCCCGTGGAGCCCGCACCTGGCCCAGCTGGTGGTGGAAACCACCTCCACCGACAGCCTGGAGGAAGTGATCCACTGGACTCGGGACTTCGTCTACCAGGAGTTGCCGGCGGTGGAGCTGGTGGTCCAGAAGCTCGAACAGGGGCCGTCCATCGCCGCACCGGTGGAGATCCGCCTCTACGCCCAGGAGCTGGAGCCCCTGAGCCAGGCCGCCGACGCGGTGCTGGCGGAGCTGCGGGCCATCCCCGGCGCCGCCGACGTGCGCCACAGCCTGGGCGGCGGTACGCCGATGATGCGCTTCCACATCGAGGACGCCGCCGCCGGCCGCCGGGGCATGAGCCGGGACGATGTCGCCCTCTCCCTCTTCGGCCGCACCCGCGGCCTGCCGGTGGGCTACTTCCGCGCCGAAGACGAGCCGGTGCCGGTGGTGGTGCGCTCGCCGGAGGGCGAGGCGCTGCCGGTGGAAGACCTCCTCTCCATGGACATCTCCACCCCCGGCGGTGAACCCGTGCCCCTGGGTCAGCTGGCCCGGCTGGAGCTCCAATGGCGCCCCGCCGCCATCCACCACCACGATGGCCAGCGGGTGGTGCGGGTGCTCTCCCAACTCGACGGCGAGGCGACCTACAGCGACGTACTGCGCCAGCTGGAGCCGAAGCTCCAGGCCATGGACCTGCCGGCGGGAGTGAGCTGGCAGTTCGGTGGCGCCGCCGAGGGCTCGGAGGAAGCCAATGTAGCCATGTTGCGCACCTTCCCCATCGGCGTGCTGCTGCTGCTGGGCATCCTGATGTCCGAGTTCCGCTCCTTCCGCCGCGTCGGCATCGTGTTGGTCACCGTCCCCCTGGCCGCCGCCGGCGTGGTGCCGGGCCTGCTGGTGAGCGGTCAGCCCTTCGGCTTCATGTCGCTGCTGGGGGTCATCGCGCTGGTGGGAGTGGTGGTCAACAACGCCATCGTCATGCTCGAGGTGGTGGAGGCTCGCCGGGCCGACGGCGAACCCATTCCGGTGGCCCTCATCGAGGCGGTGGAGCGCCGGCTGCGGCCCATTCTCCTGACCACCGCCACCACCGTCGCCGGTCTGCTGCCGCTGGCCTTCTCCCCCTCCACCCTGTGGCCGCCCATGGCCTGGGCCATGATCTCCGGTCTCATCGCCTCGACGGTGCTCACCGTGCTGGTGGTGCCGGCGCTCTACACCCTGCTCTTCGTGCCGCGGCGCATCGACTTCCTGCCTCAGTGGTTGCGTTCCCGCCGGGCCGCCACCGCCGGGCTCTTGCTGCTGGCGCTAGTGGCCGCGGGGGGCGCCCAGGCCCAACCGCCGATGAATCAGTCGCCGGTGATGATGACCCTCGAGCAGGCCATGGACGCCGCGGTACAGCGCCCGCGGGCACAGGCCGCCGGAGATCGCGCCGAGGCCGCCGGGGCCGCCGCCCGCGCCGAGCGACGGGCAGCCCTGCTGCCCACCGTCACCGTCGGCGGCGGGGTCAACGAGCGGGATCGGGATCTCGACCTGGTCACCCCCATCGGCGACATCTCCTTCGGCGACCGCCGTAGCGAGAGCGGCGAGGTGCGGGTGGTGCAGCCACTCCTCGACCCGGCGCGACTCTTCTACGCCGCCCCCGCCGCCCGCGCCGAGGCCGAGGCCGCCGAGAGCCAGGCCTACCGAAGCCGCGAAGAGGCCGCCGCCGAGGCCGCCGAAGCCTTCCTCGACGTCCTCGCCCTGGACGCCCGCCGCCAGGCTACGGAGAGCTTCATCGCCAGCCTGGAGACCCGCCTGCGGGACACCCGGTCGCGGGTCGACGCCGGGCGGGCGCTGGAATCCGACGCCCTCAAGGTCCAGCTGGCCCTCGACTCGGCGCGGCAAGATCTGTTGGCCCTGGAGCAGGCCCGGGAGGTCGCCACCTGGGCCCTGGGCATGGCGGTGGGAGCCGACAACCCCGTGAAGCCACGGTGGGAGCCCCAAGGGAAAAGCGGGTGGAAGAACGAGGGGGAAGGCGAGGCCTTGGCCGCTAGCTCGGCGCAGGCCCGGGGCTCAGCACCGGCGCAGCAGGCCTTCGAGCACCGCCAGGATCTGGCCGCCTTAAACCAGCAGCTGAACGCCCTGGAGCTGCGGCGCAAGGCGGTGAGCGCCGAACGGCTGCCGCGCCTCGACGCCGACGCCCGCTGGACCTGGACCACCGGCAGCCCCTACCGCGAGGACAATTGGATCGAGGCTGGGGTGCTGGTCTCCTGGCGCCCCTTCGCCGCCGCCACCAACCGGCCGCGGCAGCGGGCCCTGGAGGCCCAGGCCCAGGCGCGGCAGCGGGAGCTGCAAGAAGCCCGCCGCGGCGTGAGCCTGGAAATCCGCGCCGCCCGCGCCGAGCTCGCCACCGCCCGTGGCGCCGTCACTGTCGGCAGGACCGGTGTCGAACAGGCCACGGAGACCTTGCGAGTCGAGCGCCAGCGCTACGACGCCGGCCGCGCCACCACCAACGATCTGCTGGCGGCGGAGGCCGCCCTGCGGGACGAGCAAACCCGCCGAGATCTCGCCGAGCTGGACGTCGTCCGCGCCTCCATTCGGCTGCGGCTGGCGCAGGGGGAGCTGCTGGGATCCAGCTGACGCACTCACTGGCGGGCGCTTCGCGCGAAGGGCCTGTGGCCGTGTAGAATCGCCGCAATGCCCAAATATCCACGCGCTTCCCCCACCATCGCCGCCATGGTCGGCTCCGTCTATTCCAGCGTCGCCGAACGAGTCCGCCGCTACGACGGCGAGCTCTATCCGCTGCACATCGGCGATACCTGGATGGAGCCCGCCGAAGGTTGCCGCATGGAGAACCTGACAGTGGCGGAGCATCCCGGCATGCATCGCTACTCGCCCCCCGCCGGGCGCAAAGACCTGCGCCGCGCCATCGCTGGGCACACCGAGGAGCGCAGCGGCTGCGCCACCACGGAAGACCAGGTGATCATCTGCGCCGGCGCCACCGCCGCCCTCTCCACCGCCGTCGGCGCGCTGGTGGATCCCGGTGAGGAAGTGCTGATCATGGCTCCCTACTGGCCGCTCATCGCGGGCATGGTGCGAGCCTTCCGGGCCACGCCGGTGCCGGTGCCCTTCTTCGCCGGCGACGATCTACCCGCCAACGCCGAGGAAGCGGTGGAGGCTTTCCGCAGCCGCTGCACCGATCGCACCGTGGCCCTCTACGTCAACACGCCCCACAACCCCAGCGGCAAGGTGCTGCCGGCGGAGTGGGCGCGGGCGATCGTGGAATGGGCGGCCTCGGAAGATCTCTGGGTGATCTCCGACGAGGTTTACGAGGAATTTGTCTATGCCGGTGAGCACACCCCCCTGCGGCCCATGGATCCGGAACGGGTGATCACCTCCCAGAGTTTCTCCAAGGCCTATGGCATGACCGGCAATCGTTGCGGCTATCTGGTGGGGCCGGCGGAAGCGCTGGCGGAGTGCAAGAAGATCGGCACCGACACCTACTATTGCGCCCCCACCGCCTCCCAGCTGGCCGCCGTCGAGGCCCTCGCCGGCCCCGGCCAGGAGTGGGCGCGGACGGCCCGGGAGCGCTACGCGGAGCTCGGCCGCGCCGCCGCCGCCAAGCTAGGGGTCCCGACCCCTGAAGGCTCGACCTTCTTCTTCGTCGATGTCAGCGAGCAGCTGGACTTCGAGCAGGAGGATCCCCTCCTGGGCTTCCTCGAGCGCTGCGCCGACCGCGGCCTGCTGGTGGCCCCGGGTCCCAGCTTCGGCCCCTACCCTCACCACGTGCGGGTGTGCTTCACCTCCGCCGAGCCGGAGGTGGTGTTGCGAGGCTTCGACGTGCTGGCGGAGCTCCTCGCTTCGTAAACCGGTAGCTACTCTTCCGCCGGCAGCTGCAGACGGGTCGCTAGATCCTGGGTGAAGGCGCGGATCTCGTCCGCCTGCTCCTGATTGTTGGTGGCGTTCTGGAAGGTATCCGCCATGGTCATCAGGGTCTGGAGGACGAAGGCGTTCATCTGATCCACCTTCATCTCCTTGGTCCACAGATCGATGCGCAGCGTCGCCTTGTTCGCCGCATCCCAGATGGAGAGCAGGAAGGCATCGCAGGCCTGGGGCTCCGGATGAGGAGCATCGGTGGCATGCCAGTGAATGGTCTCGGCGATGCGTTTCTCGTCCAGCTGAACGTTGAGGGTGATCTGCTTGTCCTGCGGCGGCTGGGTCTGATCTTGCTCAGACTGGTTGGGGACGTCCTGACTCATGGTGTTTCGACTCCTGTCTTTGCCGGCACTTCTTGAGCGGCGCTTCTTGAATGGCGCTTCTTTTTCGGCCTTGCTCTTTTCCGGCCTTTTTCTCCGGTCTTGCTCGTCCGACACCGGGGGGATCTTCGGCGGTGGTCGGTGGCAGCGCCGGAGCCGGATGGTAGCACCTCCCGTTCCGCGGTCTCGACCGGAATTCCTTGGCCACCGAAAGCGTTTTCTGAAGTAGTAGTGTCTCTGCCAACCCGCGCCGATGGAGGTTCCATGCACCGCCCGACGACCCATCCCGCATTTCTCCGCACCCCCCGGCTGCCGAGACTAGCCTTCACCGCCCTCCTCCTGACCTTCCTGGTCCCGGCCGCAGATGTCGCTGCGGACGTCATCCAGCTGAAGAACGGGCGCACTCTGGAGGGCAAGGTGCGAGATGCGGAGAACGGCCAGATCGAGATCGTCCTGCCCTACGGCAGCCTGGCCTTCCCGCGGGATCTGGTGGCTTCCATCGAGTGGGGAGACACCATCGAGGACGAGGTGCTGGAACGTTTGAGCCAGCTGGCCCCGGACGATGCCGACGGTCTCTACGATCTAGCCCTCTACTGCCAGAATCAGAGCGCCTACACCCTCGCCGGCCGACTGCTGGAGGAGGTGCTGCTCATCGATCCGGACCATCCGGAAGCCCGGCACGATCTGGGCTACGTTCTCGACGACGACCGCTGGGTAACCGAGGAAGAATACCGCCGACGGCGAGGTCAGGTGGCCTTCCGCGGTGGTTGGGTGCAGGCGGCGGAGCGCGACCGCATCCTCACCCTCGAAGGCGCCCTCTCCGACCGCCGGCGGCGCACCGAGATCGAGCAGGCCCGGCTGGAGGTGGAGCTGGCGCGGCTGGAGGCGGAGCTCACCCGCGAGCAGCGGGAGACCGCCGACGGCGTCGCCGCCCAGACCCTCTATCCCGTGGGAACCTTCGGCCCGCTCTACGGCGCGCCCGGCCAGCATCCCTACTACCCGCCCGGCACCCTTCGCCCCGGCCCCTCCCACGGCCACCCCGGCGAGCACTATCACCAGAGCACGCCCCACCAGCGGGTCGAGCGCCAATTGGAGGATCGCCGCGTCCAGCGCACCGCCCCGGGCGCGCAAGCTACCCCTCCGGCCCCCCAAAGCCCCCCCGCCGGCTCCCGCCACAATCGCGGGGGGATGATCCGGCCTTGAGGGGCCCCGTCGGCTGCCGAAAGGCCAACTTCTTACCCAACTGACTGGGCGCAGTAACGAGGGAACGAGGCTAGGAAACCACCAACCGCGGCTCCCCGCGGCGGACGAAGCCGATCTCCCGGGCGTCGAGGCCGGTGGAGCGGAGGCCGCCGAGGAGGGCTTCGGCGCTGCCTTTCGACACCGAGATCAGCAGTCCGCCGGAGGTTTGGGGGTCGAAGAGGAGTTCTTCCTGCTCCTTGGAGAGGTCCGGCAGCTCCAGAGAATCCTGGGTGTAGCGTCGGTTGAGACCGGTGCAGCCGGTGCTGACACCGGCTCGGACCAGGCGGTAGAAGCCGTTGAGCACCGGCAGATCCCCATACCGAAGGTGTAGCTCGACGCCGGAAGCCTTGGCCACCTCCAGAGCGTGACCGGCGAGCCCGAAGCCGGTGATGTCGGTGGCGGCGTGGGCGCCATGGGCCAAGGCCAGGCGGGAGGCCTCCAGGTTGAGCACCTCCATCTGCGTCAGCGCCGCTTCCAGCCCGGCCTCGTCGAGCTGATCCGCCTTGAAGGCGTTGACCAACACGCCGGTGCCCAGGGCCTTGGTCAGCAGCAGGCGATCCCCGGGGCGAGCTCCGGCGTTGGTGAGCAGTCGCTCCGGATCCGCCTCGCCGATCACCGCCAGGCCGTATTTGAGCTCGTCGTCCTTCACCGAGTGACCGCCCAGCAGCGCCGCCCCCGCCTCCCGCAACTTCTCCGCGGCTCCCACCAGGATCTCCGCCAGCACGCCCTCCGGCGCCCCGGCACCGGGAAAGCAGCAGAGGTTGAGGCCCAGCAGCGCCTCGCCGCCCATGGCGAAGATGTCCGAGAGAGCGTTGGCCGCCGCCACCCGCCCGAAGCGGCGGGGATCGTCGCACACCGGCGTGATGAAGTCGGCGGTGGCCACCAGGGCGCGGTCGCCGTAGCGCATCACCCCGGCGTCGTCGGCGGTTTGGGGCCCGACCACAACTCTCCCGTCCCCACCGGCGAGGCCGGTAAGCCGCTCGATCATCGAGGAAAGGTCCCCCGGACCTATTTTGGCCGCTCAGCCACCGGTGGTGGCGAGGGCGGTGAGGCGGAATTTCCGCTGCCGCTCCGTCATGGGCGGATGATATCTCGCGGAGGATCCGACAGCACGACGGGCAAACGAGTTGTGAAACTAGTTACGGCACCGCCTGCGAACCGGCGGGGCGAATGGAATGAAACGGGTCACCGCTGCCCCAGTGCCGTCTCGGAGCTGGTGCTCCCAGCGTTCTTGGGCTGGGTGGGGGTGTCGTCCCGCCAGGGACGAGATGTACTAGCGAGGGGTTTCAACCCCTCGCGGGGCCTTCAGGTCAGCCACCCGCCGCCCCACCAACATCAGCGTCGAGCGAGCGGAACCGCGCACCAACCGCTGGCCCCAGGAGGTGCGGTGGGGGATCTCGCCGGCGAGCTCCGTCACCTCGTCCACCACGACCCCCGCCCGGGCATAGGCGGGCACCAGCTCGCGGCGGGCGCGCTCCGCGTCCAGGGGCGGCAAGGCCAGGCGGTCGCGGTAGTCGTGGTCGTCGAAGACGCTGGCGTTGAGCAGGATCACCACCCGCGCCTCCGGCACCGCCAGGGCAGCCAGCCGCCGCAGCTGAGGCTCCACCGGCTCCACCAACATCCGCTGCAGCGAGCCCCAGGGGAAATTGACCGTCAGCAGGTCGGCGATGCCCTCCAGGGGCCCCGGCAGATCCTCCGCCGCCGCCACCAGGAAACGCGCGTTGGCCGCCCCGCCCCGGGTCGGCTTGCGCCGCGCCCGCACCGCCTCCTTGCGCATGGCGTCGGCGACGGCGTCGAGCCCCAGGCAGAAGGTGTCGGGGTGCTCTTTGGCATGGCGCAGCACGAAGCGTCCGTCGCCGGTGCCCACGTCCACCAAGCAATGCTCGTAGCCCCGGCGCTCCTCCCACAGGGCCTCGGCGTCGAGATCGTGCTCCTGCTTGCCTTCGAGAATCCGCATCGTCACTCCCCACCCTCCGGGCCGCTCACTGCATCCTTTAGCTTCAGCAGGTGCTGGTAGGCCTGGCGCTGGGTCCAGCCCTGAGCCGCTGCCAGAGCCGGAGAGAGGGTCTTGACTCGCAAGCCGTGGTCCAGCAACGCTCGCAACAGATCGTCTGGAGTGGCCGCTCCGGTGGAATTCTCGGCGTCCGAAGAATCCTCCCCGGCTGGTGGATCCAGTACCAGCCAGCAGGGAGCTGACATCTTGGAGCGGATCGTTCCGTACTGGGCCAAGCCCTCCACCGGTCCTCGCCACCAGCACTCCCGGCGACCACCAGGGTCTTCCACCACCACCGCCCGAAATCCCGGCAGGAGCTCGGTGGCAGTCGCCCCCAGAACGACGAGCTGCCGCGCAGGGACGCTGACGACCAAGGCACCCGCGTGGCGGCGCCGGGTCAGAGCGGTGCGCAACTCTTGACGCCGGCGGGGTATCTCACCCAACCATTGCAACGGCGGATGGGCGATCCCTGCCGCCGCCGCCACCGCCCACCAGGTCGGCGTCGTGGGCCCAGGAGTGACAGTCACCCGACGCTCCCAGGCGGCATGCACCAGGGCCCGCTCCGGCGATTCGGCGGCGAGGGTCCCCTCGTCCAGCAGCAACGCCAGCCGGGCCCCGGCGCTCAGCGCGTCCGCCGCCGCCGTCACCGCTTCGTCGGGGGCCACGGCGCTGGTCAGGGGCCACTGCTCCACGGGCGGATCCAGCGCCATCATCCAATCCGGCAGGGGATCGACCGTGATCACCGCATCCACCGCGGAGAGTAGCCGCTGAAGCTCCTCGCTCGGATGCTCCGCCTGGGCTCTCGACACGACGTAGAGGGCTCCGGTGAGGGCTGGGCGATAGGTTCCGGCGTCATCCTCCTCCACCGCTGGCAGCTCCTCGGAGGGCAACGCTTCGATCTCCACCTCCAGCACCGCCGCTGGATTCCTCAAGGCCTCGGTCAGCTTCCGGTCCAGATCCCGCGCTCCCTTGTCCGCGGCGAAGGCGAAGGTCCGCCCGGCGCGCTGGTCGCTGCGCCGCAGCACCAAGGTCTCCCGGGCCGCCATGTGCGGCGTGACCACCGCCCGCACCTCATCTTCCAGCTCCCCCACCCGCAGCCGCAACACCACCGGCCCCCGTACCAAGGCCACCCGCCGCGGCTCGAAATCCGCCGCCACGCCGACGATGCAGGTACCCCGCTCGGTGAGCTCGGTCTCGCGGGTGATCTCCAGGCTCTTGCCGTGGCTCGCCTTGATGTTGCGATGCCCTCGCGCCCGAAACCGCACCCCTTCCCCGGCGCCAGCGTGGCGGGGAAAGACTGGATCGCGGGAAGTGGGGTGGCTCATGGTGGGCTACTCTACAGCGGATAGATTTGCGAACGCCGGAGACTCCGGCCGGTCCCGGAGGGAGACAGCTCGTGACCAAGAACAAGCCTGCCGATGAAGACAAACCCTACGCCAGCCGCGGAGGCCTGAAGCTGGAGCACGCGTTGCGGGAGTTCGGGCTGCCGGTGGAAGGGCTGCGGTGTGCGGATTTGGGCGCGAGCACCGGGGGCTTTACCGACTGCCTGCTGCGCCACGGCGCTGCGGAGGTGACGGCGGTGGAGACGGGGTATGGGGTGCTGGACTACCGGCTGCGCATCGATCCGCGGGTGGTGGTGCGGGAGCGCACCAACGCCCTCCACGCCGAGCCACCGGAGGAACCGGTGGACCTGCTGGTGGTGGATTTGAGCTGGACCCGCCAAGCGAAGGCCGTACCGGCGGCGTTGCGTTGGGTCGAAAAAAGCGGCGAGGGCCGCATCGTCTCCCTGGTCAAACCCCACTACGAGGTGACGCCGGAGGAGGAGACCCACCTCGACCGCGGGGTGCTGCCGGAGGAAGTGGCGGAGGAGGTGCACCAGCGGGTCTTGGGCGAGCTGCCGCAGCTGGGAGTGGACGTGCTCGGCTCCACCCGCTCTCCCATCCTCGGCGGCAAGGGCAAGAAACGCGGCAACGTGGAGTATCTGGTGCTGTTGGCGCCGGCTCGGGAGAGCTGATCTCTTTCCGGGAAGGCCCCGCCTTCCAACGTGCAGACGCTCAATAATGCACCGCCAGCCACACCGTCGGCTGGTGGTGATCGGTGGAGACGACGCGGTGGCGGCAATGGGCGGGGAGGTCGACCCAATCGCCGGGTTCGAGGTGCAGCGGCTCGTCCCGGCCTTCGATCTCCAACACCGCCCGCCCCTGGAGCACCATCACCCACTCCGACTGCTCCTGGTCGTACCAGAACCCCTCGGGAGAATGGTGCCCGTGAGAGACGATGCGCTCGATGGTCACGCCTTCCCGTCCCGCCAAACGCTCGAAGATCTCTTCGGCACCTTCTCCGGTATTGGAGCCCGGCAAGTCGGCCAGCGCCCGCCCATGGGTCGGCGGCGTCATGGCGCACCTTCGGCATTCTTCGCGGCGGCCTCCGCGGCCGCCTCCGCAGCTTCCAGCGCCGGGCGGCAATAGTCCCAGATGGTGTAGAGGTAGTCGACGGTGAGGAAGGCCTCATCGTCCTTGAGGGCGCGAGCGCTCAAGGTCACGCTCGCCAAGTTGAATCCCAACTCGGAGCCGCCGGCAGCATTCCACACCGCCACCAGCGCCGCCCGCTTTTGCCGCAGATCCGCCATCCAGCTCTCCCCAGCGCTCTTCCCGTCCGCCGTATCCAGCAAGCTGGGCTCACCGTGGCTCTGAGTCAACCGCTGCTGAAGCTCCGCGAAGCGTCGCCGCACCTCGGCACCGTCGGCGGCGCTGGGGAACAAAGCCGTGGTGGCCTGCAATCGACAGAGCCCCTGGTTGGGCGTGATCACCAGTGAGAGGGTTTCCAGGTGAGGCCAATCCCCCGGTACCGACGAGGTCATGAACACCGCCGGCCGCACCGGCGAGAGCTCCCCCAGCACCTCCTCCACCTGCTCCCGTCCCGCCCCCGCCTCGAGGCCAAAAGGACCGGTCAGCACCGGCGCTTGGCTCCCCTCGGCGCCGAGCACGAGAGACCCAACCAAAAGAATGGTGGCGAACCACCAGCGCGAAGATCGGCTCATCGACAAGCTCCTTCCAACGAACACTTCCGAAGCACCGCAGACTCCGCCCGGTATAGTACGTCCCCAAGGCACTTTGCAACCCGCACCGGCACCTGGGCGTAGTCTAGGCAGGAGGAAGAACTTCGTGATCCAGGTCGAAAACCTGACCAAGAGCTTTGGGGATATCCGCGCCGTCGACGGAATCTCCTTCCGCGTCGAAGAGGGCCAGATCTATGGTCTCCTCGGCCCCAACGGTGCCGGCAAGACCACCACTTTGTCGATGATGATCGGCCTGCTGGCCCCGGATTCCGGCCGCGTTCGCTTCGACGAAATCGACCTTGCCGCCGACCCGGTGGCGTTCCGGCGGCAGCTGGGAGTCGTGCCCCAAGAAGTCGCTCTCTACGAGGAACTGTCGGCGCGGGAGAACCTGCGCTTCTGGGCCGGGCTCTACGACCTCCGGGGCAAGGAGCTGGACCGCGCCTGCACCCGGGCTCTGGAGCAAGTGGGGCTGGAGGAGCGGGCGGACGAGCCGGTGAAGAATTTCTCCGGCGGCATGAAGCGGCGCCTCAATCTGAGCATCGGCCTGGTGCATCAGCCGCGAGCGGTGCTGCTGGACGAGCCGACGGTGGGCATCGATCCCCAAGCACGACTCAATATCTTGGAGGTGGTGGAAGCGGTGGCCGCCGGCGGCACCACCGTGCTCTACACCACCCACTACCTGGAAGAGGCGGAGCGCCTGTGCCACCGCATCGCCATCATGGACCACGGCCGCATCCTGGCGGAAGGCACGCTGGACGAGCTCAAGGCCATGGTGGGAGAGGAGGAGACGGTGACCCTCACCGGCTCCTTCAGCCACGAAGTGGTGCGGCTGCGGGTGGAAGGCATCCGCGGCCTCGAGGTGCTGAGCAGCGAAGACCAGCGCATGATCCTCTCCACCGGCGGCTCGAGCCGCGCCGTCATGGAGCTGCTGCAGGCGATTTCGGAGCTGGAGGTGGAGCACATCGCCATCCAGCCCCCGAGTCTCAACGGTCTCTTCCTCAAGCTCACCGGCCGGGAGCTGCGCGACTGATGAGGCGCCTTTCCATTCTCGCCGCCATGGTGGTCAAGGATCTGCGGAGACATCGTCGGGCTCCCCTGGCGATTCTGCTGATGCTCTCCTTTCCCCTGGTCTTCGCCGGCCTGCTGGCGCTGAGCTTCGGGGGAGGCGGCGAGCCGTCGGTCCCCCGGGTGCACTTGCTCATCGAGGATCGGGACGGTGGCCTGGCGGGGAACCTCGTCCGCTCCGCCTTCACCGCCGAGCAGGCGGCGGAGTATTTCGACATCGAAGCAGTGGGAGAGGAAGGCCTCCAGCGCATGGAAGCGGGAGAAGCCTCGGCGCTGCTACGGCTGCCGGAGAACTTCACCGAGGACCTGCTGGAAGGCCGGACCGTGACCCTGGAGCTGATTCGCAATCCGGCCCAAAGCATCCTGCCGGAGATCGCCGAACAGATCACCACTGTGCTGGCGGAAGGGCTGTCCTCGGCGAGCTATTTGCTCGACCAGCCCCTGAGCCGGGTCACGACCTTCCTCCGGGGAGACGGCGAGAACCCATCGGACCAGCAGGTCTCGGAGATCGCGGTGGCGGTAAACCAGGTGGTGACCCGCGCCGGCCCGGTGCTCTTTCCACCGTTGATCACCCTGGAGACCGCGTCGCTGGAAGATCTCCAGGCTGAGGAAGCGGACCCGGGAAGCCTCAGCGCCCCGAGCCCAGAGGAGGAAGCGGAAGAGAGCTCCGGCGAAGAGCCCATCTCCCAGACCACCACCATCTTTCTCTTCATCCTGCCGGGCATCGCGGTCTTCGCCCTCTTCACCCTCGGAGATCACGTCATGCGCGACCTCCTGCTGGAGTCGGAACGGGGCACCCTGGGCCGCCAGCTGGTAGCCCCCCTGGGCACGGGCACGGTGGTCGCCGGCAAGGCCCTGAGCACCGCCGCGGTGTCCTGCCTCTCATTGATGCTGCTGTCCTTGGCGGCGTGGTGGATCGGCGGCCGGGGAGTCTCCCTGCCGGCCTTCGCCCTCCTCGCCGGCAGCCTGGTGCTCGCCATCACCGGTACCGCCGCGACTCTCTACGGTCTCGCCCGCACTCCCAAGCAGGGCGCTACCATCTCGTCGGTGGTCTATCTGGTCATGGCCTTCGCCAGCGGCAGCTTTCTGCCCCTCAACGCGCTGCCCGCCTCGGTGCAGGCCGTGGCCCCCGTCACTCCCTTTTATTGGGCGACCCAAGGATTCCAGGCGCTGCTCTTGGAGCGCGCCGACGTCGTCGGCGTCTGGACCAACATCGCGGTGCTGAGCGTCCTCGGTGCCGTCCTCCTGGCCACCGGATCCACTCTCCTGGGCCGCCGGCTGCGGCAGGGAGCGCTAGCGTGAACGGCGGGCGCAAAATCTGGCTGTTGGCGATCAACGACCTGCGCCTGACGGTGCGCGACCGCGCCGCCTTCGTCTGGATGCTGATCCTGCCCATCGCCTTCATGTGGCTCTTCGGCCAGATGGGCGGCGGGGGCGGCGAAGCCTCCCAGATCTACCTGGCGGTGGAAGACCGAGACGGCGGCTGGCTGGCGGACGCGCTGATTCAGGAGCTCGAGGACGACAGCATCTCCCTGGTGCTCCTGGGCTCGCTGGCTCCGGAGGAACGGGAGGAGCACGAGGACCCGGCGCGGGTGCTGATCATCCCCGCGGGCTTCACCACCGGGGCGCTGGCCGGCGACCAACAAACCCTCCAGCTGGCCAGCCGCGGCAACGCCAACCCCCAATACACGATCGCGGCGCAGATGCACGTGGTGCGGGTCCTGGGACGGCTGCTGGGGCGCATGGCGGAAACCTGGGACGTGGCCTCGCAGAGCTCCGAGCCCAACGATGAGGTCGAGGAAGGAACCCCAGAAGAAGCTTCCGGCGAAGGCAGCTTCGAGACCGCCGGCAACACGGCTCTGAACGGCACTTTGGCCGAGGAGCTCCAGCGCCTCTCGACGCGCCCGCCGCGGGTGCGCCTGCAGGTCGCCACCGCCGGCCAGGGACAGCCGGTGCCCCAGGGCATGGCCCAGAGCGTTCCGGGAACCCTGACCTTCATCGTTCTGATGATGACGGTGATCTACGGCGGCGTTTTCCTGACCCAGGAAAAACAGCAGGGAACCCTGCGTCGCCAGGCCGGCCTGCCCCTCACCTACGGGCAAATCTTCGCCGGCAAGCTCCTCGGCCGGCTGCTGCTGGCGGGATTGCAGATCGTGGTCCTGGTGGCAGCGGGACATTTCCTCTTCGGAGTCTCCTGGGGCTCGTCTCCCGGCGGGCTGGCGCTGGTGCTGCTCAGCTACGCCGCCGCCGCCGCCGGCCTCGCCACCCTGGTGGGAGCGGTGTTGGAAACTCAGGAACAGGCTTCTTCGGTGGGCTGGCTCAGCACCCTGGTGATGGCCGCCATCGGCGGCTGCTTCTGGCCTTCGGAAGTGATGCCCGGATGGCTGCGCGCCGCCGGCCACATCTTTCCCACCGCCTGGGCCATGGACGCCTTCCACAGCCTCATCTCCTTCGGCCGCGGCCTGGAGGCGGTGGTGGTACCGTCGCTGGCGCTCTTGGGTTTCGCCGCCCTGTTCACCGCCCTCGGCAGTCGCTTCTTGCGCCCCGGCTGAGGCTCTCGGGTCAACCGGTCAGCGATTCCAGGGCAGGTGGCCCAGGTCGACATTGCCGCCGGAGAGGATCACCCCGATCCGCAGGCCCCGAGTTTTCCTCTCCCCCTTGAGCAACGCCGCCAGGGGCACCGCCGCCGAGGGCTCCACCACCAGCTTCATGCGCTCCCAGATCAGCCTCATGGCGGCAACGATCTCGTCGTCCTCCACCGTCACAATGCCTTCGAGCCCGGCCCGCAGAATCGGGAAGGTGATCTCACCGACGGTGGTGAGCAGACCGTCGGCGATGCTCCGAGGGCGCTCCAGGGGAACGATCTTCCCGGCTTCCAGGGAGCGCCGGGCGTCATCGGCGCCGGCGGGCTCGGCCCCCAGCACCCGCACCCGGGTCCCGCCGCCGGAGCTCCCGAAGTGGCGCGCCGCCAGCACCGTCCCCGAAGCCAAGCCACCGCCCCCCACCGGCGGCACCAGCAGATCGAGATCCGGCACGTCCTCCAACAGCTCCTTGGCCACCGAAGCCTGGCCAGCGATGATGCGCAGATCTTCGAAAGGGTGGATCAAGATCCCGCCGGTCTCCGCCACCGCCGCCGCCGCCGTCTCCTCCCGGGCCGCCTGCGTCGGCTCGCAGGTGCGTACCTCGGCGCCGTAGCCCTCCACCGCCGCCCGCTTCACCGCCGGCGCGTTGCTGGGCATGACGATCACCGCCCGGGCGCCCTGCTGCCGGGCCGCCAGCGCCAGGGCCTGGGCGTGGTTGCCGCTGGAGTGAGTGACCACGCCGCGGCGGCGCTCCTCGTCGCTCAGGGAGAGCACGGCGTTGGTGGCGCCGCGGATCTTGAACGCTCCGACCTTCTGGAAGTTCTCGCATTTGAAAAACAGCCGCGCCTCCAGCCGCTGGTCGAAGAAGGCGGAGGTGTGCACCGGCGTCCGATGCACGTGGGGCGCCAAACGCTGGTGGGCCTGCTCTAGCTCCCGTCGGCCGAGGGGTAGCTCCGGGGTCCCCGTGGCGAGCTCAGCAGGGCTCAATTCACCCACGGCCCGCGCCTTCCCGCATCTTCCTTGCCGCCGGGCACCACCCGCATGCCCCGCTTGTCCCGCATGCGCTTCAGCTCGCTCTGGTACATCTTCTGCCGCATCCGCAGCCACCAACGGCGCAGGGTGTTGTTCAAGCCGCCGCGCAGCTGGGCGATGGTCATGCCCACCGCGGTGAGCAGACCGAGGAAGCCCGCCAGATCCTTCGAGCCCAAGAAGCCCATGAAGGCCATGAGCACGACGATCCACACGAACCACCGCGCCTGCACCGGCAAGACGAAGAAGAGCAGGATGGTCGCCTGGGCGTAGAGCACCGCGAAGGCGACGATGACGATGGTCATCAGCATGCGCTGGCCCTGCATCAGCACGAAGGGCTGGAGCAGGCCGTTCCCGGCAGCCAGGTCCGAGATCAGCTGCACCAGGCTCGCCACCAGCGCACCGGCGAAGGCGCTGGTCATCACCGTGCGCCAGAAGCGCTTGCGCCCCAGCGCGTTGAACACGTCGCGGGTGAACCAGAAGAGGATCAGCAGCTCGATGAGAAACCACAGGCTCGGCACGCCGGTGCCTATGAAGGGATAGGTCACCAGCTGCCACAGGAAGCCCTGCTGATAGACCAGCGGGGTCAGCTGCAGGAGCGCCGGGATCAGCTGCACGCCGGAAAAAAAGCGCAGCGAGAAGGTGAAGAGCACCACCCCCAACAAGATCCAAATATCCTGCGCCACCGGCCCACCGCCGCCGAAGCCCCCGAAGCTCATCCGTCCTCTGCTCGGATCCGTCGTATACATCCAACACCTCCGGCCAGCATTCTACGCTGCCATCACCCCAACGGAAGCGGCGAGCCGAATCGCCGCAGGAGCCGCACCTCTTCGAGGCGAAACCAATCCTCACGGGGCCCCTCAGGACCGAGCCGGCAGGCCTCGAGACCCAGGAGCCAGCTACCCCGGACATGACGCCGCATCACTTCCGGGTCGCGGTAGACCGGGTCGTCCAGCGCCCGCCGCAAGGAGATGAAGCGGTAGCCACGACGCCGCAGCCGATCCAGCACCGCCCCGAGACCGTCGGCCGCCAGCCGGTGCACGTGCAGGCCAAGGATCTGACACACGTCCCGGCCCAGGCACCGGTGGGCCACGGCCGCCGCCGCCTCGAGGGTGCTCACCACGTGGTGCACGAAGGCTTGCCGCAGTCCCTCGGCCAGCAGCTCATCGCCGGCCTCGAGAGCTCCACGATAGTGCATCGCCAGCAGCCAGTCCGCCGTCGGCGCGCTGATGTGGGCTACGGTGTATCCCCGGTGCTCCAGAAAGCGGGCCGCTGCTCGTCGGCGCCGGGGGTCGACGCCGTAGCGCAGGTAGGGGTAGCGAAAGAAGGCCGGTGCGCGGCCGGTGATGTCCCGGAGAGCGTCTTCGCACAGAGTCACTTCCTCACACCACCGATCCAGCGAGCCCCGGTCGACGCCGAAGTGGGTAGCGGTGTGGTTGCCCAACTCGACGCCGACGCAGTGCCAACGCTGGAGCAGATCTTCCATCCCCGCCATCAACCCGCTGTTGACGAAAACCGCCGCCGGGATCTCACGGTCTGCCAGGACCCTCAACAGCTCCTCGCTGAGGGCACTGCATGCCCTCGGCGACGAGGTTTCGCAAAGCCCTCGGCCGGCATCCAGCACCAGGCTCGGAAGGTCGTCCAGGGTGACGGCGACGACGCCCCCGGGACCGGCGGCCTCAGGTGCGCAAGGGATGGGGCACCTCTCGGCGCTTGCGGATCAGGTACGGCGGCACGGCGAGGAGATGCACCGGCCGCTGGAGGAAGAAGTCCACCGCCTCCTGCAGCGTCTCGACGATGGGCTCCCCGGGACCGTTGAACGACGTGTTGAGCAGCACCTCCAAACCGGTACGGCGGCCGAAGCTCTCCAGCAGGGCGAAGAGGAGCGGGTGGTGCTCCGCCGTCACCGTCTGCAGACGGGCGGTGCCGTCCGCATGCACCGCCGCCGGGATGCGATCCCGGTACGGCGGCCGCACCGAAACCGCCAGCTGCATGAAGGGGGAAGGGCGGTGGAGCTCGAAGATCTCCCCCTGCGAGCGCTCCGTCACCACCGGAGCCAGCGGCCGGAACCACTGGCGCTCCTTGACCTCGCGGTTGATGAAATCGGTCATCGCCCGGTAGCGAGGATCCGCCAGCAGGCTGCGATGCCCCAGGGCCCGGGGACCGGACTCGCTGCCCCCTTGGAAGAGCGCCACCACCTCTCCCCGGGCCAGCGCCGCGGTGACGGTCTCCACCCAATCCTCCGGCCGCCAGAGGTCGACCTCCGGATCCTCGTCCAGCACCGCCAGCGCCGGCTCCAGCTCCGGCTCAGGGCCCAGAAAGTCCACCGCCCAGCGCCAGCCGGGAGTGACCCCCAGCTCCTCCACCAACCCATAGAGCGCACAACCCAAGGCGGTGCCGCCGTCGTGGGGAGCCGGCGGGATGTACACCGACCGGTATCCCGCTTCCCGCACCAGCCGAGCGTTGGCGGCGCAGTTGAGGGCGCAACCACCGGTGTAGACCAAAGCCTCGGCGCCGGTCTTCTGCCGCAGCCAACGCGCCTGCTCCACCAGTGCCTCCTCGAAAGCCCGCTGCGCTGCCGCCGCCAGATGGGCGCAGTCCTCGAAGCGGCCCTGGCCGTCGATGAAGAAGCGGAAGGGCCAGGGCGCCGCCCAGAGATCGGACCAGGGGCGGGGAATGATGACCCGGCCACCGCGGACTTCGAGAGGCGGCAATCCCAGCGCGTCGGGATCGCCATAGGAAGCCAGCCCCATGAGAATCCCCTCCCGGCCCGCCCCGGGGAAGAGGCATTGGGTGGTCTGGTAGAAGAAAAACCCCAGGCCTCCCAGCTCTCCGGCGGAGCGATTCCACAGCTGCTTGTCCAGGCACTCCAGGCTCCGGCCGTCCCCCAGGTAATAGGAAGCTACCTCCACCGGATCCTCGGCCCCTCTGAAGACAGCAGCCTCAGAGACCGCGACCTCGCGAGGAAAGCCCTCGGTGAACCGGGAGACCGGGCTGCCCTGGAAATCCACCACCATCACCGCCGCCCGAGAGAATCCCGCGGGGAAAAAGGAGCCGTAGGCGTGGGCCAGGTGATGGGAGACCTCCACCACCCGCGGTGCCTCGCGGAAGCGTAGGCACTCTTCCAGCTCCGCCCGGTACTCCGCCAGATACTTCACCTGAGGATCCGAGGAGTAGCACTCCACCACCAGATCCACCGGATCGGCGAGCTGAGGCAGCCGGGGGCGATAGATCGACTTCAGATCCCCGCGCCGGCCCCAGGCGTGCTTGACTCGGGTCAGCCGCTCCTTCTGGACACTGAAGCGCACCGCCTCGGCGTCCATGGCGCAGATGCTGGCGTCCTGGGTGCGGTTGATCCCGACAACGATCGGAGAGCTCATGGGCACGGTACCTCGTTGCTCGCCATGCTATCCGAACCCTCCGTCGCCCCGGCTTCGGAAGCGCAACAGGGCGATCGCCGGTCGGCCTTGCTCGGCAGCCAAACCGCCAACCCGACCCAGCTCCTGACCCCCATGGGCATAGGGTTTGCAGATTGGATAGCATAGCTTTCACCGGCGGCTCCACCGGCTTCGATGCCGGGATCTCGCCGCCGCTCGTTCATCCCCCACGCCGCAACCAACACTGCCCATCGTCAACGACCCAGCCTCAGATCATCGGAGATTCTTCATGTTCGAGCCTCGTGCCCTCCTGCGCCCCACCCTCATCGCCCTGGTCCTTCTCGCCACGCTGCCCGCCCTCGCCCAGGAGCCGGAAGCCGCCCCGGAACCCCCCGAGCCCACCTGGGAGCTCAAGCTCGGCCTGAGCTATGTCGCCACCTCCGGCAACTCCGACACCTCCTCCGGTGGCTTCGATCTGGAATATACGAAGGAGTGGGAGGTCTGGAGCCTGGAGGCCGGCGCCAACGCCCTGCGCGCCGAAGAGGACAACGAGACCACCGCCGAGCGCTACGGCGCCTTCGCCCACGGCAGCCGCCAGCTCACCGAGCGCCTCTCCCTCACCGCCGGGCTGTCGCTGCTGGAGGATCGCTTCACCGGCGTCGATCTGCGCACCGTGGCCGATCTGGGTCTGAAGCAGCAGTGGGTGGACAACGAGACCTGGACCTTCGCCACCACCGCCGCCCTGACCTGGACCCGCGAGGAGCTGGTGGATGACCCCGCCAACCCGGACGCCGACACCAGCGACGACAGTTTCGGCGCCCTCTTCAAGCTGGCGGGCTCGTGGCAGCTGTCCGAGAACGCCTCCGCCACCTCCAAGCTCACCTACTACCCCAACTTCGACGTCAGCGACGACTATCGCTTCGACGGCGAGGTGGGCGTCCAGGCAGCGCTGACCAGCGCCTGGGCTCTGAAGGTGGCCTACCAGCTCCGCTACGACAACCTCCCGGTGCCGGGCTTCGACACCACCGACACCACCACCACCGCCTCTCTGGTGCTCAAGCTGCCGAAAGGCTAGGCCTTGCGCCCAACGGGGCCGATGCCATACCGTCCAGGCATGCAAGAAGGTCAAGCTCCCAGCGTTCGTCCCTGGTACCGCAAGCTCCACTGGCAGATCATCGCCGCCATGATCGTCGGGCTGATGCTCGGTGGCAACGACCTCTTTGGCGCCGTCGCCGCCGACAAGCTCGGCTGGCTCGGCACCCTCTTCGTGCGCTTGCTGCGCATGATCATCGTGCCCCTGGTGCTGACCTCGGTGATCTCCGGCGTCGCCTCCGTGGGCGGCGGGCGCACCCTCGGCCGGATGTTCGGCAAGACCCTCGGCTATTACGTTCTGTCGAGCTTCCTGGCGGTGGTGGTGGGCCTGGTGGCGGTCAACCTGATCCAGCCCGGCGTCGGCGCCAACCTGGCGGAGGACACCGCCCGGCCGCCGTCCATCGAGACCCCCAGCTCGCCGGTGGACCTGCTCCTGGACATGGTGCCCATGAACGTGGTGCAGGCGGCGGCCAACGGCGACATGCTGTCGCTGATCCTCTTCGCCATCCTCTTCGGTCTAGCCACCGCCCATTTGCCGGAGAAGCCTCGGACCAGCCTCCTGGACTTCTTCGAGTCGGCCTTTCAGGCGGTGATGCTGCTCACCGGCTGGATCATCCGCCTCGCCCCCATCGGCGTGCTGGGGCTCATGGCCCGCGCCGCCAACACCCTGGAAGCGGAAGCCTTCCGGGCTCTGGGCATGTACATGGTGACCATCGCCAGCGCCCTGACGGTGCACCTCTTCGTCACCCTGCCGATCTTGCTCATCGTGCTCGGCCGGATCCGCCCGGGGATCCACTTCCGCAACATGCTCGAGCCCCTGACCATGGCCTTCTCCACCTCGTCCTCCGCCGCCACCCTGCCGGTGACCATGAACGCGGTGGAAAAGCGCGTGGGAGCCTCCAACAAGGTGAGCTCCTTCGTGCTCCCCATGGGCGCCACCATCAACATGGACGGCACGGCCCTCTACGAATGCGCCGGGGTGCTCTTCATCGCCCAGGCCATGGGCATCGAGCTCTCCCTGATGCAGCAGCTGACGGTGGTGCTCACCGCCCTGCTGGCCTCCATCGGCGCCGCTGCGGTGCCCTCCGCCGGCCTGGTGATCATCTTCCTGGTGCTCAACTCGGTGGATTTGCGCGGCCCGCAAGTGGACCTCATCGTCGGCGCCATGCTCGCCATCGACCGCCCCCTGGACATGTACCGCACCGCCGTCAACGTCTTCAGCGACTCCTGCGGTGCCGCCATCATCGCCCGTACGGAAGGGGAAGATCAGGTCGACGCCGAGGTGCGCACGGGTTAGCCGAGGGACCCAACCCGAACGGCCCAACCTGGACGGCCAACTGAACAGCCCTACCCGGCGGACGCCGCCCCCGGCACCGGGATCCCGGCACTCTCCGTCGGCGGCTCAGAAAGACCCCTGATGAACGAACAACTTCCCCGCGTGGTCATCCTCGGCGGCGGTTTCGCCGGCCTCTACGCCGCCCGCGCCCTGGCCAAAGCGCCGGTGCGCCTCACCGTCGTAGACCGCCGCAACCACCACCTCTTCCAGCCCCTGCTCTACCAGGTAGCCATGGCCGGCCTCAGCGCCATCGACGTCGCCGAGCCCATTCGCCGCATTCTGCACAAACAGAAGAACACCGACGTGTTGTTGGCAGAGGCTACGGAGGTGGACCCGGAGGCACGGCTGGTGCATCTCGATCCCGGCGCCCCGCTGCCCTACGACCACTTGATCATCGCCACCGGCGCCACCCACTCGTACTTCGGCAACGATCAATGGCGCGATCTGGCACCGGGGCTCAAGAGCATCGAGGACGCCCTGGAGATCCGCCGCCGGGTGCTGCTCTCCTTCGAGCGCGCCGAAACCGCCACCAGCGACGAAGAACGTCGGGAGCACCTGACCTTCGTGGTGGTCGGCGCCGGCCCCACCGGCGCCGAGCTCGCCGGCGCCCTGTCGGAGATCGCTCGCCACACCCTGGTGCGGGACTTCCGCCACTTCGACCCCAGCGAAGCCCGCATCCTGCTGCTGGAAGGCGCCGACCGCGTCCTCCCGCCCTACCCGCCGGAGCTCTCCGCCAAGGCCCAAAAGCAGCTGGAGGATCTAGGGGTCGAGGTCCGCACGAAGACCATGGTGACGGAGATCGACGAGCACGGCGTCACCTGCGGCGAAGAACGCATCCCCGCCCGCACCGTCCTCTGGGCCGCCGGCGTCGCCGCCTCCCCCCTGGCCAAGAGCCTCGGCGTCCCCCTCGACAAAGCCGGTCGAGTCAAAGTCGAGCCCGACCTCTCCATCCCCGGCCATCCGGAGGTCGTCATCGCCGGCGACCTGGTGCACCTGGAGCAGGACGGCGAAATGATCCCCGGCGTCGCCCCCGCCGCCATCCAACAAGGCGAGCACGCCGCCGCCAACATCCGCCGCGCCCTCCGCAACCAGCCGCCGAAGCCCTTCGTCTACAAGGACAAAGGTTCCATGGCCACCCTCGGCCGCAAGTCCGCAGTGGCCGTCCTCGGCAAGCTCCGCCTCTCCGGCTTCCTCGCCTGGCTTTCCTGGCTGCTGGTCCACATCTTCTTCCTCATCGGCTTCCGCAACCGCTTCGTCGTCC
>JAXHTF010000035.1 GCA_034211275.1 Acidobacteriota bacterium | reverse complement strand
GTCGAGACTAGCGCAGACCTCGGAAGCGGATGAACAATGCACCTTTCTGAGGGTATACTCCGGTCAGTCTAACGACCCCGAAGAACGAACACCAGGACCGCGACGATAGGGAGATTCCATATGAGCCTCAGCCCCAACTCCGTTCTCGAGCAGCTGGAGCGCCGCATCGCCGAGCGCTCGATCCTCCAGCACCCCTTCTATCAGGCGTGGAATGCCGGCGAGCTGACTCGCGACCAACTGGCCGTCTACGCCCGCTTCTACTATCCCCATGTGGAGGCCTTCCCGGGACATCTGGAGGCTGCGGCGGAGCGCACCGACGACGCAGTGGTGCGGGCGGAGCTGCTGGACAATCTGCGCGAGGAGCGTAGCGAGCCGCGGGCCCACCCGGAGATCTGGCTGGACTTTGCTGCGGGACTGGGCTTGGACAAGGATTCGGTGACCCAGGCCGACGCGGCGCCGGCAGCCCAGGCCACCGTCGACACCTTCCGACGCCTGTGCACCAGCGACACCGCCCAGGCGCTGGCTGCTCTGTACTGCTACGAGAGCCAGCAGCCGGAGGTCTCCCACACCAAGGCCCAGGGGCTGGAGCGCTTCTACGGCATCGCCGACGAGCAGACCGTCGAGTACTTCACGGTCCACCAGGAGGCGGATGTGCGCCACCGTGAGGGCGAGCGTCGCTCGCTGCTGCGCTGCCTGGAGAACGGCGCCGACGGCGAGGCCGTGCTGGCCGCCGCGGACCAGGCTCTGGATGCCTATTGGGGACTGCTGGACGGAGTCTGTGAGGAAGCCGGCGTGGAGAACGTCTGCTGATCGAAGCCTTCGCTAGCCGCTCCAGCTGCTAACCCCGGCGGTGGCGAACCACCGCCAGCATTTGCGCCACCACCTCCTCGGCGGTGGCGCTTGTGCTATCTACCCGGTGGTAGCTGGCATCGCAGGTGAGGGGTGAATCGCCGCGGCTGCTGTCCTGATGGTCCCGCTCCGCCAGCTCTTCGGCCACCTTCTGCCGCGACGGTGCGTCGCCGCCGCTCTTTTCTTGGAGCTGGAGAAAGCGCCGCTCCGCCCGCACCTGGGGATCGGCTTCTAGGAAGAATTTGAATGGGGTCTCGGGAAAGACCCGGGTACCGATATCCCGGCCTTCCAGCACTCCCCCGTGGCGTTCGGCGGTGGCCCGCTGCAGCGCCACCATGCGCCGGCGGACGCCGGGATGCACCGCCACGGCGGAGGCGGCGGTGGATACCTCCGGGGTACGAATGGCCTCCCCCACCGGCTCACCGTCCAGTAGGACCTCGTAGGAGCCGTCGGGCCCCCGCCGGAGCCCGATGTCGGTCTGCTCCGCCAGCGCCTCCACCGCCGGACGATCCGCCGGATCCAACCCCTCCCGGAGCGCCTTGAGCCCCAGGGAGCGATACATCGCCCCGGTGTCCAGATAGGGCACGCCGAGGCGCCGGGCCAACTCCCGGGCGGCGGTGCTCTTGCCGACGCCGGAGGGCCCGTCGATGGCCACGACGAGTTGCTCGCCCCCGCTCATCGCCGTCCTTTGCCTCCCGGGCGCCGGCCTCCGGAGCCTTTCCCTCCCGAGCCCTTGCCGCCCGAGCCCTTACCGCCAGGCCCCTGGCTACCCGTCCCCCTCCTGGCAGGTCCTTTCCTGGCGGGGCCCTTTCCGGAGGGGCCGCGCCCTCCGGGTCCCTTCCCGCCGGGCTTGCTCCCAGAGGGCCTACCCCCTCGAGGCTTGGCGCCACCGGGCTTGCCCCCACCGGATCGCTGGCCGGGGGCTTTGCCGGTCTTCTTGCCACCGCGCTCCCGATCGTCCTTGGGCTTCGGCGGGCGGCCTCGTTTTCCACCGCTCCCCCGTTGTTTCGCCGGGCGCTCCCGCACGCCCTTGCGCAGGCTCTCGACTTCCTTTTCGGTGAGCTCCCGCAGCTTGCCCTGGGGCAGATGATCGTCCCGCACGGTGCCGATGGCCACCCGGCGAAGCTTGAGCACCGGATGCCCCACGCGTAGGAACATCTCGCGAATCTGGCGCGTGCGGCCCTCGGTGAGGCTCACCGTCCACCAGGTGTTCTCGTCGCTGGCCACGGCCTTGGGCAGGGGCCGGTGCTCCACCTCCGCCGGCGCGGTCTTGCGCCCCTCGATGGCGATCCCCTCCCGTAGCCGCCGCAGGGCGATGGCGTCGGGTTGTCCCTTGACCTTGACCTCGTAGGTCTTGGTGCAGCCGTAGCGGGGGTGGGCGACGCGGTGGGCGAACTCGCCGTCGGTGGTGAGGAGGATCAGGCCGGTGGTCATGAAATCTAGCCGCCCCACCGGCACCAACCCCTTGTGCAGCGCCGGCGGTACCAGGTCGAGGAGGGTTTCCCGCCCCTCCGGATCCGAGACGGTGCTCATCACCCCGGAAGGTTTGTGCAGGAGCAGATAGAGATGGGGGGCGGTCATGGGATGGATGCGCTTGCCGTCCACCTTCACCGCGTCCTTCTCCAGGTCCGCCCGGTCCCCGAGGGTGGCAACCTGGCCGTTGACCGTCACCAAGCCCTGGCGAATCATCTCCTCGACCTTGCGCCGCGAGGCGACACCGGCCCGGGCCAATACCTTTTGCAGGCGTTCCTCACTCATGGGTGGTTCCTTCCTCGGGATCCTCGGGATCTTCCAGGTCCTCGGGCTCGTCGGAGTCTTCGGACTCGTCGTCGAGTTCTTCGCTCTCTTCCAGCTCCTCCGGCTCGGTGTCCCCATCTGCGAGATCATCGTCTGCGAAGTCACCCTCCGGGGGACCCTCGCCATCCGGAGCCTCCGAACCTTCTTCGTCGTCTTCTTCTTCCGCTTCCGCCGCCTCGTGCTCCAGAGCCTCCGCCAGCTCCTCCGCCCGGTCTTCCCGTTCCTCGTCCCGCTCCTCGATCTCCGCCGCTTCCCGCAGCACTTCCTCTTCGAGATCGGTACCGCCGAGAAGCTCGCCCAAGCCCTCGCCGGCGAGGGCCTCTTCGAACTCCTCCAGCGGCGGCAGGTCCTTCAGGCTCTTGAGGCCGAAGTGCAAGAGGAAATGCTGGGTGGTGGCGTAGAGGAAGGGGCGCCCCACCACCTCCTTGCGGCCGGCGATGCGTACCATGCGGCGCTCCAGGAGCGTCTTGAGCACGCCGGAGGGATTGACGCTGCGCAGCTCCTGGATCTCCGGGGCGGTAATGGGCTGGCGGTAGGCGACGATGGCGAGGGTCTCCAAGGCGCCCATGGAGAGCTTCTTGGAGGCGCCGGACTCGAAAAAGCGCCGTAGCCAGTCGTTCATCTCCGGTCGGGTGATCAACCGCACGCCGCCGGCCACTTCCTCCACCATCACGCCGCGGCCATCCTCGCCGGACTCGGCGGTGGGGGTATAGCGCTCCAATACCGTGGCGAGAGCTTCCTTGGCGGCGTCCTGCTCCTCCTCGTCGAAGAGCCCCAGCAGACGGGCCCGGGACACCGGTTCCGGAGATACGAAGAGCACGGCCTCCAGGGCCGCCTCCATTTCTTTCGATTCGCTCATCCTTGGATGGTCTCCAACTCCTGCTCCTGGATCTCGCGGGTGGTCCGGTAGAGCAGGATCTCCCCGGTCTCGGTCTGGTGCAGCCGCACCAGGCTCAGCTTGGCCATCTCCAACACCGCCAAGAAGGCGGCGATGGCCTCGGCGCGGCAGGATAGCAGGCGCAGGTCGTCGAGGAAGTCCAGCGGCCGGGCCGGTTCCAGCCGATCCAGCAGGCGCCGTAGCTGATCGCGCACGGAATAGACCTCGCCGCGCAGATGGATCGGCGGTGGGTGCTCCTTGTCATAGCGCACCAGCACCTGCTTGAACGCCGCCAGCAGATCGTAGAGGGAGATATCTCCCAGCTCCATCTCGTCCTCGGCCAGGGGGTCGAGGCGCGGCGGGCGGGCCTGGCGGGTCCACATGCCCAAGCGTAGGCGCTCCACTTCCGCCAGCTCCTGAGCCGCCTCCTTGAGCCGCCGGTATTCCAGCAGCCGCTGTACCAGCACCTCCCGTGGGTCCTCCTCCGGCTCGCCGTCTTCGGTCTTGACCTTGGGCAGCAGCAGCCGGGACTTGAGCTGGATGAGCAGCGCCGCCTCGTAGATGAACTCCGCGGCAATGTCGAGGTTGAGCTCCTCCATCAGGCTCAGGTACTCATGGAATTGGTCGCAGACCGTGAGCACCGGGATGTCGTAGATCTCCACCTCATTGACCTTGACCAGGTGCAGGAGGAGGTCCAGCGGCCCTTCGAAGACCGGCAGCTGAACCTTCCACTCCTCCGGCAGCAGGCTGACCGCGGGCTTCTTCACGCTCGGAACCTCAACGGGAAGCGTCTCAACGGGAGGAATCCGGGCCGGCGGGCGCGCCAGCGGTGAGAGAAGGTACCGGCGGCAGCGGGTCGCGGAGGCCCCGCAGCACGCCTCGAGCCTTGGAGATCACGGAGCGCAGATTGCCGCGGAAGAGCTCCCGCAACGCCGCTGCCGGCAAGGTCACCAGGTTGGCGAGAGCAAAGGCGAGGATTCCCCCCATTCCCTCGTGACGACGCACGTAGATGGCGTTGCTGCGGCCGGTGTGGAAGGTTTTCAGAGGAGTGTAGGAACCGGCGGTGGAGGCCGCCACCTTGTGCCAAAGCACGCTGGCAGGCTCGTAGCGCAGACGATATCCGGCGTCCAGAGCTCGGCGGCACCAGTCGGCGTCGTCGACATTGATGAAGTAGGCGGGGTCCAAAGGCCCGACGGCCTCCATGGCGTCCCGGGGCACGAGCAGACAGCAGGTGGTCAGGTAGGTGACGTCCCGGGGCTGGCTCCAGCGCGGTCCATCAGGCTCGCCGCGGCCAAATTCCTGGGTGACGGTCTCCCGCAGCCGTAATCTTCCACCCGCGGCCCACAGCCGGTCCGCCGGATCGGCGTAGAAGATCTTGGGCCCGGCGGCGGCGACGGCGGGATCGGCACAGGCCTCCAGGAGCGGCTGGAGAAAGTCGGGATCGACGTCGACATCCGTGTTGAGGAGCAGAATCCAGCCCACCTCGGGATCCTCGAGAGCCCGCCGAATCCCCACCTCGTTGCCGCCGGCGAAGCCGAGGTTGGCGCCGGTTTCGAGAATGTCGAGGTTGGGACGCTGCCCCCGGATCCGCTGCACCGAATCGTCGGTGGAGCCGTTGTCCACCAGCAGTGGCCATAGGTCGTGGCCCTGTACCCGGTCGAGGGATTTCAGGGTGTCGAGGGTATCGCCGGCGCCGTTCCAGTTGACCAGGACGACGGCGATTCGGGCAGCAGGATCGCGCATGAGCTAAGGAAGCTCCGAGGAACGGTACACGGGGATGATGCTCGGGTGGTGGTAGGTGCAGCCGACTCCGTCCACAGAGGGCCGGCGGCAATCATAAAGAGGGAGTATAGCGCAGCCGCGGGCCGTGCCCAACCATGTTTCGCTGCTCGGGAGCGTCCTGGCCCCGGAGGCCCAAACTCGATGATTTTGCTACCCTACCAGCCCGGCCGGCTCACAGAATAAGTATGCGACCGTAACGATTCCTCCCGAGGACACCCGATTGATGACGACTCCTTTGTCCCTAGCCCCTTCTTCCCCTCCCTCTCAACGCTTCCAGGCGGTGACCCGCCGCAACGTTCATCGGCTGCCCCAGTGGTCTTCGTTGCCGGAGCCTCTGCGGGAGGCGGTGGATGTGGTGGCCCGGGTGCTCCCTTTTCGCTCCAACCGCTACGTGGTGGAGCACCTCATCGACTGGCAGCGGGTGCCGGAGGATCCGCTCTTTCAGCTCACCTTTCCCCAGCCCGGAATGCTCGAGCCGCAGGACTTCCAGCGCATCCGGCGACTGCTGCATCAGGGTGCCGGCCCCCGGGAAGTCGAGGCGGCGGCCCAGGAGATCCGGCAGCGGCTCAACCCCCAGCCGGCGGGCCAGCTGAGCCACAACGTGCCGACGCTGGACGGCCGGCGGCTGCAGGGACTTCAGCACAAGTACCGGGAAACGGTGCTCTTCTTCCCCGCCGCCGGTCAGACCTGCCACGCCTATTGCACCTATTGCTTCCGCTGGGCTCAATTCGTCGGCCCGGCGGAGATGCGCTTCGGCGGCCGAGAGGTCGAGGATCTGGTGAGCTACCTGCGGCTCCATCCCGAGGTCACCGACGTATTGATCACCGGCGGCGACGCCATGATCCTCAAGGCCCGGCTCCTACGGCGCATCGTCGAGCCGCTGCTGGCCCCGGAGTTGGAGCACGTACAGAATATTCGCTTCGGCACCAAGGCCCTTGCCTACTGGCCTCAACGATTCGTCACCGACGAGGATGCGGACGATCTGCTGCGCCTGCTGGAAGAGATCGAAGCCGCCGGCCGCCACGGGGCGATCATGGCCCACGCCAGTCACCCGGTGGAGCTGCAGCCTTCCATCGCCCGTCGGGCAATCTCTCGGCTGCGCGGCACGGGAGCGCAGATCCGCATGCAGGCGCCGGTGGTGCGGCGGGTCAACGACGCCCCCGAGCCCTGGGCGGAGCTGTGGCGGGAAGGCGTTCAGCTGGGGATGGTGCCGTACTACCTCTTCATCGAACGGGACACCGGGCCGAAGCGGTATTTCGAGGTACCGTTGGCCCGTACTCTGGAGATCTTCCAGCAAGCCCACCGCCGGGTCTCGGGCCTCGCCCGCACGGTACGGGGACCGGTGATGTCGGCCTTCCCCGGCAAGGTGCGCATTGCGGGGGTGGAAACGATCCATGGCGAACGGGCCTTCGTCCTAGAAATGCTCCAGGGCCGCTCCCCGGACTGGGCCGGCCGCACCTTCTTCGCCCGCTACGATCCCCACGCCACCTGGCTCGACCAGCTCCAGCCGGCCTTTGGGGAGGAGTGCTTCTTCTTCGAAACGGAGGGCGTCTCCCCTGGGGCGGGTCCCCCTCCTCCTACTCGTCTAAGAAGTCTCTGAGATCGTGATGAGAACAGGTGCCAACAGGGCTTGTTCACCCCGAGCTGTTAGTAATGAAGCTGGGCAGACCAGGTCTTCTCACCATCCCAGTTGGCGATGAGATACTTTCCATCGACCGTACGCCCATCTTCTGACACGGTCCCGTGGTAGTAGTGAAGATCACCGGGCTTGTACCGCTCGACGTAGACGTGATCTCCTGCGTAGTGGACCTTCATCTCATCACCGGCATAGTGCTTGAAATGTTGTACATCCTCGCCTTCGCCGCTCGTGCGGGTCCACTCGCCCGTGTACTTGCTCTCTTGGACGTCCCACTCTCTCGAGTTTCTCGGGTCTAGACGTGTCATGGTCAGCCTCCTCTTTGTAGTTGTTCATCGGTTTCGAGGGACACTGACGAAAGACAACAGCCGCCTCGCCGCGGCCTGATATATCGCTCTTTTTTCAGCTCTAATTGTACCTTTTTATATTGAGCAATTCCACCCAGAAAGCCGATCAGCAAGTCTCGTTCAGCAAGCTACCCGGAGCCGGTGGGGTCGAATCGAGCACGGCGCGAACCCAACCCGAAGGGCGAGGAGCGACCGTAGGGAGCGGAACGTTTGAGCGCCGCGCGGAGTTCGACCCCACCGGCGGAGGGAGGGATGCGGTTCCACAACCGCGTGGATGCCCGCGTCCGCGGGCATGACGGGGGGTAGCTGGATCTCTTGTCAGGTCGCAGGCGGTAGCTGTGGGTCAATCGAGGCGGTCATTCAACTCCGCCAGCTGCCCATCCGCCAAGCGTAGCGAACGAGTCTCGAGGACGAGGGCGAGGATCTGGGCCGCCAAGGCTGCGAAGAAGGCCACGGCATGGGTCCACGGTGGCGCCATCTCCAACATCGCCGCCGGCCCCAGGAGGAAGAGCACCAGGAGCAGGATGAGCGAGGTCGCCACCGCCCAGGTCACCGGCCGGTGGCTGCGCCAGCTCCAGGGGGCTTCCGTCAGGCCCCCCGCCTCGGCGCCGCGGCGGAGGGTCTTGGACAGGAAGGTCAGATAGAGGGCGATCCAGCTATGACCGAAGAAGAGAGCCAGGATCACCGCCATGGACTGGGCCAGGTGCCGCTGCAGCTCCGGGCGCGTGTCGCCGACCCGGTAGCCGTCGATGCCCACCCAGACCAGGCCCAGCGTTCCCAGCACGCTGAGAATCAACACGATGCGGCCGAATCGATCCTTCATCTTCCCATCCTTCCTTCTACGGCTCTTCCGGCTCGGACTCGGACTCGGTTTCTACTCCTGTTTCCAGGACCGGCGTTCCCAGGACCGGCGTTTCCAGGACCCGATGTTGCCACAGCTTCGCGGCGTGCCGGGGACGATAGTGATGGTCGAGGCGGGTGCGGCCGGCGCGACCTCGAAACCAGGCTTCCTGGGCATCGCCTAGGGCATGGTCCAAAGCCTCCGCCAACGCCGAGACATTCTCCGCCGGGACCACCCAGCCGGTCTCACCGTCCACTACAACCTCCGGGATCCCGCTCACCCGGCTGGCGATCACCGGCACCGCCGCCTCCATGGCCTCCAGGATCACCAGCGGCATCCCCTCGTAGGTGGACGGCACCACCAGAGCCAGGGCGTCCGCCAACAAGGTGCGCACCTCGCCGGCGCCGCAGCGACCCAGGAAGCGTACCTGCTCCTGGAGCTCCAAACGCCGCACCACCGCCTCCAAAGCCGCCCGGTGCTCGCCGTCGCCGGCGATGAGCAGGCGAGGCCGGGGGGAGTCGCCCTCGGGAGACCGGTCCCGCAGTGCCGCCAGCGCCTCCAGGAGCGTCTCCACTCCCTTGCGGATGCGCAAGCGGCCGACGAAGAGGAGATATCCCGAGGTCTCCCCCTCCAAGCCGGGGCACGGTTCCGGGGCGACCTCCAGGCCCCCGGTAACGTTGGGCAGTACCGCCGCCGAGGTCACACCATAGTCCTCCCGCAATTCCTCCACCGTACGGGCGCTGGGCGCCAGAACCTGATCCGCCAACCGAGCCGTCAGTCGCCCCAGGAAGATCTGTAACGGCGCCTTGAAACGGCGGAAATGAATCTCCTCCGAGCCCGGCTCGCCGATCTGTCTCGTCCCCTCCGGTGAGTCATCCCCCGGTGAGTGATCCACAAGTGGCCGCACCGCACGGCGCTCCCGCACGTAGCTCACCTGGAGCAACGCCACCAGCTTCGGCCGCGGCCGCCGGAGCAGGGCCAAGAGCGGCCGCAACAGGACCGTGAGCAGCGCCGCCAGGGCACCGTCGCTCTCGTGCACCTGCACCACGTCGGGCCGGAAGCTCCACAGCCGGCGGGCGGTGGCGGGAACCACCGCGAGGGGAAAGAGTACCTTGGGGCCGCGGGCTCCGCCGGCGCCCCGCCCCAGAACCTCGACCTCCAGACCCCGCCGGCGCAGTCCCGCCGCCAGCTGCAGCACCTGCTCGCCGACGCCGGAGATGTCCTGCGGCGGCAGCGTGTTGGCGATGAGCAGAACTCGGGTCATGCCGCGATCTCCGCGCCCAAACGCTCCAGCCGTGCCGCCACCCGCCGAGCCAACGCCGGCAACTCTCCCGCCGCCAGCCGCGCCCGCAGCTCCGGGGCATCCTCCGCCGCCCGTTCCAGCCAACGCTGGTCTCTGCCCAGATCCGCCGCCCGCAAGCCCTCCCGCCCCGCCTGGCGAGCCCCCAGCAGATCCCCGGGGCCTCGCTGCTCGAGATCCAGCCGCGCCAGCTCGAAGCCGTCGCCGGTGCCCGCAAAGGCCTCCAGGCGCCGGCGAGCGTTCTCCTGCAACGGGCCGTGGACGGCGTAGCAGAACCCCGGCTCCGCACCCCGGCCGACCCGGCCCCGCAACTGGTGCAGCTGGGCGAGACCAAAGCTCTCCGCCGCTTCGATGAGCATCACCGTCGCCGACTCCACATCCAGCCCCACTTCCACCACCGTAGTGGCCGCCAGCCAGCGCACCTCACCGCTGGCAAAGCCTTGCACCGCCCGGCGTTGCTCCTCCCGGCTCAAGCGGCCGTGGAGCACCGCGCCGGCATGCGGGGTCCAGGCTTTCTCCAATCGCTCCAACGCCGTCATCAGCCGGCTCTCCCCCCGCCCGCCTTCGATGGTGGGAAAAACCGCGTAGATCTGGGCTCCCTCGTCCAAGCGAGCCTTCAACCGGCGCAACAAGGTTCGGCGTTGCCGGCGGGGCCATAGCTCGGTGGTCACCGGGCTCCGCCCCGGCGGGCCATGGTCCAAGACCGAGATCTCCACATCTCCATGGAGGGCCAGCGCCAGCGATCGGGGAATGGGAGTCGCGCTCATCAGCAGCAGGTCGGGACGATCCTCTCCTTCCACCAGGCGTCGGCGCTGGTCGACTCCGAAGCGATGTTGCTCGTCGATGATCACCAGACCGAAGCTTGGCAGATCATCGCGATGGATCAAGGCGTGGGTGCCCACGAAGAGCCGCGGAGCGTCCGAGGTGGGCAGCGCCCCCGCCTCGGCGGCGGTGACCAGCATCACCTCCGCCATCCCCGCCAGCCAGCGCTGGGCGGTGGCATGGTGCTGCTCCGCCAGTAGCTCGGTGGGAGCCATCAGGGCCACCGAACAGCCCTGTCGCAAGACCGCCGCCGCCGTCAGCAGGGCCACCGCGGTCTTGCCGCTGGCCACATCCCCCTGGAGCAGCCGAACCATGGGAAACGGGCGTTCCAGATCGTCGAGAATCTCTTCCAGTGCAGTCTCCTGGGGTGAGGTCAGAGAGAAGGGAGCCAGATTCCTGAGATCCAGCCGCCGGTCGCGCCGCGAGGCCTCATCGAGCCCCGGCGAACGACGCTTTTCGAGCTCGCGCCGACGCTGTCGCAGCTCCTCCAAAGCCAGCTGCCGTTCCACCAGCTCACCATAAACCAAACGGTACCAGCCCGGGGTACCGCGGCGGCGCAGGAGCTCGACCTCGCAGCTCTCCGACGGCCGGTGTACTTCCTCCAAAGCGGCTCCGAGGGCCGGGAGCTCCCGGCGCTTGAGCAGATTCTCCGGCAAGGGGTCCGGGAGCTTCGGAAGGGGCTTCAGGCGGTCCAGGACAGCCTCCATCAGCGTGGCCATGCGCGCCGGTCCCAGATCCGCAGTACGGGGATAGACCGGGGTCACCGCCGGCCCCTCCCCCTCGGGGTCCTCCAAGGCGGGGTTGAGCATCTCGAAACCGCCGCGGCCCTGGCGCACGTCGCCGCATAGGAGTACTTCGCTCCCCTCTTCCAATCGCTGCATCAGATAGGGTTGATTGTGCCAGCGCACGTCGACGCTCCCCCCGCCGCCGGTCACCCGGGCCAGCAGCAGACTGCGCCGCCGGCCGCGGCCCCGGGGATGGATCAGCCGCGGCGCTTCAAGAGTGCCCCTCACCGCCAGCGGGCCTTCGATCTCGACGGCGCCAGGAGCCAGGGGACGGCGGCGGTCCCGATAGCCGGCGGGCACCACGGTGAGCAGGTCGGCGATCCGTTCGAGGCCCCCTCCAGCGAGCTTGCCGGCGGTCTTGGGACCAACGCCGGGCAGCACCTCGAGCGGTTCATCCTCGAGGTCGAGACCGGACACGATGTCGATGGCGATGCTAGGAAAGCCCCGGAACGGGCTCAGGAGGCTTTGAAGGAGGTGTTCACCATGCCGAAACGCAGCTCGTCGCCGTCCTTGACCTCGGTAGGGACGCCGGTCTCCAGACGCCGACCGTTGACGAAGGTGCCGTTCATGGTGCCGATGCCTTCGACGACATAGAATTTGTCGCCCTTGCGGTACACCTTGGCGTGGCGGCGGCTGGTGGAGCGCTGGCTGTCCACCGGCGTGAGGTCGATGCCGGGGTAGATACCGGTCACCGGATCCTTGCGGCCGACGGTGGTCTCGTCCCCCAGGAGCAGGAAGAACTCCATCCCGGACTTGTCGTGGATCAGCCGCTCGGTGCCCAGCTCCCGATTCATCTCGTTGTCCGCCGCCGCCAGATCCGAAGCCATGGACGCCCGGCTGCCGGTATCGCCCAAGGTCTGCTTGAGCAAGCGATCCGCGTCCCGCAAGCGGCGGGAGAATTTGCGCATGATGCGAATGGCGATCTCCGGCTCCTTGCGCAGCATCTGGACGAAGGTGGAGCCGTTGATGCGCAGCAGGCGGGCGTCGGTGGCGGCCCGGGCGCCGGCGTTGCGGGGCATGTCGTCGAGCAGGGACATCTCGCCGAAGAAATCCCCCTTCTCCATCACCGCCAGGCGCTTCTGCTCGCCCCCCACCTCCTGCAGGATCTCCACCTTGCCCTCGTGCACGATGTACATCTCGGTACCGAGGTCGTTCTGGTGGAAGATGAACTGGCCGGCGGGTACATCGATGGTGTGCTTGGCCGGCGAGCTCTTTCCGGTGGCACGAAACACGGGCTTATTCATCAGGCGTTTTCCTTCGTCGTGAACCCTTCGTCGTGAAACGCTGTCACTAGCCCGGGCCGAAGATCAGACTCGCCTCGTCTGAGCTCAGCCGCGCGCGCAGCCCCAGGGGTAGGGTCAGGTTCGGTGCGCTATGACCGCTGGCCAGCCCCGCGCCGACGGGGCCCGGTACCTGGTGCAAGTTGATCTCTTCCAGCTGTTGCCAAGCAAGATCGGGAACTCGTTCGCTATCCGCCCAACGAATATGCCCCACGGCCATTCCAGCTAATGCCCGCAGACTACCCGAGAGGCGCAAGTGGGTCAACATTCGATCGATCCGGTAGAGGGGCTCCGCCACCTCCTCCCAGAAGAGGACGGCACCCTCCAAATCCGGGGCAAAGGGAGTGCCCAGGCTCGCCGCCAGCAAGCTCAGACAGCCGCCCAAGAGTGGGCCTTCCACCTCGCCGGCACGGCTCCAATGAGGCAGGGGGTAGCGCTCGGGAATCTCCCCCGCCAGACAGCCCAGGAAGGAAGCTTCCTCCTCCGGCTCCAGGCCCCGAGCTAGGTCCGCTGCCACCATGGGGCCGTGGAAGGCCACCAGGCCCAGCCGTTGCACCACCAGATTGAGAAAGGGAGTGAGGTCCGAGTAGCCGACGTAGGCGCGGGGGTGGGCTGCCAGGAGATCCCAATCCAGCCGCGGCAGCAGACGCTGCAGACCATATCCCCCACGGGCGAAGACAATGGCCTTCAAGTCGGGATCCCGGATCAGCGCATGGAAGGCCTCGAGACGCTGCTCGTCGTCCCCGGAGAAGAGGCCACAGCGGCAGTCCAGGTTGGAGCCCAACACCGGCTCGAAGCCGAGGCCGCGCAACGCCTCGACCCCCGCGTTCAGCCGCTCCGGATTCACCGGTCCGGACAGAGCGGCGATGCCCACCCGATCTCCGGGCCGGACTGGAGGAGGTAGCTGGGGGGACACTAAGCTGGCCATTGGGAACCGGTGTTGAAGAGATGTGAAGCGGAGAGCTCCATAAGCCGAATTCTGTCTCCCCGGCGAACCGGGTTCGTGGTCATTCCTCTAGGACCGCCGTTGCCGACGGCCTCGAGCAACCTACCCGGAGACGGCCATGGGACGAGCCCATGAGCGGGACGGACGACCCGCGCTCCGCCTCCCTATTTGGTCTTGCTCCGCATGGGGTTTACCGTGCCTCGCGCCGTCGCCGGCGGAGCGGTGCGCTCTTACCGCACCCTTTCACCCTTACCGGCTGCCCGAAGGCTGCCGGCGGTCTACTCTCTGTTGCACTTTCCGTCGCGTCGCCGCGCCTCGCCGTTAGCGAGCATGCTGCCCGTGGGAGTTCGGACTTTCCTCCCCCCGCCCTGGCGCCTAGCGCCTAGCGGGGAGCGACCACCCGGAGCTCTCCGATGGAGGAGTCTAGCAGCTCCCAGTCGAAACGAGAGCGTCGATCACGAGTCCTTGCCCATCAGGGTGGCAAGGGCCGCGCGGATGCGCTCCATCAGGCCAGGCCCCTTCTCCGGCTCCTCCTGATGCTCGATGCGCTTGAGACCGGCACCGGCGATGGGATGGTCCGGCGAATGCTCCAGGACTTTCTCGAACTGCAGCTTGGCTTCCTGTAGATACCCCGCCTCCTCGCAGGTCAGCGCAAGGCTCAGCCGATGTTCCACCGCGTGGGGCTCCAGATCCACCGCCTTGCGGTAGTTGTCCACCGCCTGCCGCACCCAATTGGGATTCTTGGTCTGCACCTGCGCCAGCATCGCATAGTGCTCAGCCTTGGGCTCCCGGCGAGCGGCTTCCCGCAACAATTCATGCGCTGCGTGGTACTGCTGATTGGCCACCATCTGGCGGGCGCGCTCGAAATACTCCCGCGCCAGCTCCTGCTCCCGCTCCTGGGATTGCTCAGGAGACTCGTCCTCGGGGATCAAGCTCACCAGATTCTCGGCGTTGTAACGTCCCCGCCGGGAAGGATCACTGAGGGTCAGGTAGGCCTCTGTGGCGCGCTCGAAGAGCAGATCCAAGACCACCGGCCCTCCGGCCAGCTGGAGGCGCCCCTTGTGCTGCGGATGCACCAGCCGCGCGAGCTCGTTGTAGCCCACCAGGACCTTCTCCAAGGTGGCATCCGGCCGCACACTCAGGAGCTCGTAGAAATTCTTCTCCCCGAGGCTGGCGAAGAGTTCGCCGATGCGCTCCCGGTGATCTTCCACCTCCAGCGTCACGGGCTTGGCCTCGAGTTCCCGCCCTACCCGATCCAGGAACCGGCCCACCACGTCCGGATGCACCCGTCGAGCATCCGGGGTGGGGGTTCTGGCGCCCCGGGGAACGGGATCCTCCGGGGTTTGCACCAGGCCCAGGGAGCGCAATCGGGCGAGCCGCACCACCGGTCCTGGAGTCTGCCCTACCTGGCGGGCCAGCTCCCCCACCGCCATGGGCGACTCGAGGCGGGAAAGGAGGAAGGCTTCCTCCGGCTCCAACCAGGTGAGCTCCTGGGAGACTTGGCCCTCCGACACCGCCACCCACCGCGAGGTCTCGCCCCCGAGGTCCGCCAAGAGGCTCTCCACGGTGCGATCCATGACCGCCGACTCCATGATCAAGAACCCGGTAGGCAGCGGTCCAACCAGCTGCTCCGGCAGCTGATCCTCCCCCTCCTGGAAGCCGAACTTCTCCCCTTCCAGCTGATGCAGGAATTTGGCGATGCGCCGGAGCAGCCAGCGCAACTCCTGCGCCGCCTGGGCCACCGGGTTGTCCTCCCCGGAGCGTGGCCCCTCGCGCAACAACGAGGAGAGGCTCTCACCGCCTTCGCCGGGTCCCTTCAGAAAAGCCGACATGCGCTGGGCCAAAGGATGCCCTTGAATCAGATGCAGCTCGCCGTTCTTGAAGTAGAAGCGTCGAACTTGCTCCCCCTGGAAGACTTCCAGGATTCCGGACTGGCGTTTCTGGTACAGCGTGCGGAGGAATTCCAGCAGGGAAGGATTGCCCGCACGGGCAGCAGAAGGAGGGGATGGCAGGACCATTGGGGAGGATTTTATCAGCAGCGGCCGGCGATGCCGAGGCCCGCCTCGATTCGCACGATGGCGTGGCGGATCAGCTCTCCTGCCGCAGCTGCTCGAAGACCTTCTCTCCCACCGCCGGTCCGAGCACCGCCTGCAGCTCCTCTCGGCTCGCCTCCCGCACCTCCCGGAGGCTGCCGAAGTGCCGCAGCAGCCGCTTGCGGCGGGTCGGGCCGATCCCCTCCAAGGAGTCCAACGAGCTGGTGAGGGTGCGTGCCTTGCGCCGGCGGCGGTGGCGGGACACGGCGAAACGATGGGCCTCGTCCCGCACCTGTTGGAGCAACCGCAGACCAGGGTCAGAGCGCTCCAACCGCAGCGGCTCCGGACGCTGAGGGAGGTAGACCTCTTCCTCCCGCTTGGCCAATCCCACCACCGGCGTCTCCTCCACCCCCAACAGGGCCAACGACTCCAGGGCGGCGTTGAGCTGCCCCCGGCCCCCGTCGATGAGAATCAAATCCGGCATTTCCCCCACCTCGTCCAGCCAACGCCGATAGCGCCGCTCCACCGCCTGGGCCATGGCGGCGAAGTCATCCTGGTCCCTCAGGCCGCGGATATTGAAGCTGCGGTAGTCCTTCTTCTGCATCTTCCCCTCCTCCCACACCACCAGCGACGCCACCATTTCCCGGCCCTGGAAATTGGAGATGTCGAAGCCCTCGATGCGCCGCGGGCTCTCCGGAAGATCGAGATTCTCCCGCAGACTGGCCACCGCCGGCCCGTGAAGATCCCCCAAGCGAAACCTCCGCCCGTGGGCGAGCTCGGCGTTGCGCTGGGCCAGGTCCACCCGATGAGCCTTGGGGCCCCGCACCGGCAGCCGCAGGTAGACCTTCTCCCCCTTGCGCTGGGACAGCCAGTCGAGGAGGGCCTCGTCCCCCTCAATGGGCGCCGGCAGGTGGATCTCCTTGGGAATGGAGGTGGTGCGGTCGTAGATCTGTGGCAGCACCTCGTCCAGCAGCGCACCGGTGGAGATGTCGCCGATGCCTTCCCAGAAGAGCTCCCGGCGGTCCAGGACCTGCCCGCCGCGCATCACCAACACGGTCACCGCGGCGTTGCCGCTGGCGACATGGACTCCATAAGCGTCCAGATCCTCGCCCTGGGTGGACGAGAGCTTGCGCCGCTGGCTCAGCACCTCCACTTCCGCCAACGTGTCCCGCAGCTGCGCCGCATCCTCGAACTCCTCCTTCTCCGCCGCCTGCCACATGCGCTCCTTGAGCCGTTTGAGCAGCGGGTCGGTGCGCCCGGAGAGGAAGAGCCGGGTCTCCTCCACCGCCTCCTTGTAGGCCTCCGGCGTGGTCAACCCGTCGACGCAGGGTCCGAGACAGCGGTGCATGTCGTAGTACAGGCACGGCCGCGGCATCTTTCCGTCGATCTCGATGCGGCAAACCCGTACCTGGAAGAGCTTCTGCACCAGCTTGATGGCCTTCCGCGCCAATCCCCCAGGAAGGAATGGTCCGAAATACTGCGCTCCATCGTCGAAGATCCGGCGAGTGAAGGCGAGACGCGGATAGGGGTCGTCGGTGAGCTTGAGGTACGGATAGGTCTTGTCGTCTCGCAGCAGGACGTTGTAGCGCGGCCGCTTGTTCTTGATCCAGTTGTTTTCCAGCAGCAGCGCCTCGGCCTCGGTGTCGGTGATCAGACAATCCAACTCCGCCGCCTCGGCGAGCATCACCTCCAGCCGCGGCTCGTGATCCCGCGCCAGATAATTCGCCGCCCGCTTCCTTAGCGACTTGGCCTTGCCGACATAGAGCACCTTGCCCCGGGCGTTCTTGAAGATGTAAATCCCCGGCCGGTCCGGCAGCTCGCGGATTCTCTCTTCGACTTTCTCAGCGACCACGGTTCTCTACCCCTTCCAACTCTCAAAGGCTTGATACCCATGCCTCTTCATATTCTTGGTGAGGAGCCGGCCGCCCATCGGGGCATCACCCGGAGCCGGCCTCGTCGATTCGAGCACGAGCGCTTGAGCAACCCGAAGGGCGAGGAGCGACCGCAGGGAGCGGAACGTTAGAGCGCCGCGCGCAGAAACGACGAGGCCGGCGGAGGGAGGGCAAGAGATGAGCGCCGCGCGCAGAATCGTTCCATCCGGCGCAGGGCGGAGTAGCGGACGAGCATCGCGCGCAGAATCGACGGAGCCAGTCGGGAACGGGCTCAACCTTCAGCCCGCATAAATCTGCAGCTCCCGCAGCTCCTTGACCTTGTCCCGCAACGCCGCCGCCTGCTCGAATTCGAGCTTCTTGGCGGCTTCCTTCATCTTCTTCTCCAACATCTCGATCTGCTGCGCCAACGGCAGCTCCGAGCCCTCCGCCACCTCCAACAACGCCGGCCGCTGGACCGGGTAGTAATCGAGATTGGCCATGGCCACCAGCGGACTGTGAATGTCCTTCAGGATCGTCGCCGGCTCGATGCCGTGCTCCTCATTGAACTCCTGCTGCAGCTCCCGCCGCCGCTGGGTCTCATCCATCGCCGCCTGCATCGACCGCGTCACCCGATCCCCATAGAAAATCACCTGCCCATGCACATTGCGCGCGGCGCGGCCGGAGGTCTGCACCAGAGAGGTCTCCGAGCGTAGGAAGCCTTCCTTGTCCGCGTCGAGGATCGCCACCAACGAGACCTCTGGGATATCCAACCCCTCGCGCAAGAGATTGATCCCCACCAGCACGTCGAACTCTCCCCGCCGCAAGGAAGTCACGATCTCCACCCGTTCCAGCGTGTCCACATCGCTGTGCATGTAGCGCACCCGGAAGCCCAACTCCGTCAGGTATTGCGACAACTCCTCCGCCATGCGCTTGGTCAGCGTGGTCACCAAGACCCGCTCCCGGCGATCCACCACCCGGCGAATCTCTCCCACCAGATCGTCCACCTGCCCCTGCGCCGGCCGCACCACGATCTCCGGATCGAGCAGCCCCGTAGGCCGGATCACCTGCTCCACCACCACCCCCTCCGTGCGCTCCAACTCCCACGGCGCCGGCGTCGCCGAGACATAGATGCGCTGCCCTACCCGCTGGTCGAACTCTTCGAATTGCAGCGGCCGATTGTCCAGCGCGCTGGGCAGCCGGAATCCATAATCCACCAGCGTCTGCTTGCGGGAGCGGTCCCCGTGGTACATCGCCCGCACCTGCGGAATCGTCTGGTGGCTCTCGTCCACCACCAGGAGGAAATCGTCGGGCAGATAATCCAGCAAGGTCGGTGGAGCCTCCCCCGCAGCCCGGCCGCTCAGGTGACGCGAGTAGTTCTCGATGCCGTGGCAATAGCCGATCTCCTGCAGCATCTCCAGATCGAAGCGAGTCCGCTGCTCCAGCCGCTGGAACTCCAGGAGCTTGCCCTCGTCACTGAGCTGCGCCAGCCGCTCTGCCAACTCCAGCCGGATCGTCTCGATGGCCCTTTGCAGGCGGTCTTTGGGAGTCACATAGTGGGTCTTGGGGAAGATCGAGACCTTGTCCAGCTCCTCCAGCGCCTCCCCCCGGAGCAGATCAAAACGCTGGATGCGCTCGATCTCGTCGCCGAAATACTCCACCCGTATCCCCACGTCCTCGTAGGCCGGCTGGATCTCCAGCACGTCCCCACGGACCCGAAAGCTGCCGTGGTAGAGATCCATGTTGGTGCGCTCGTATTGCATCGCCACCAGCTTCGACAGCGCCACCTCCAGCCCTTCCTCCTGGCCCCGCTCGAAAAAATGCAGCATGCCGAAGAACGCCTCCGGCGAGCCCAGGCCGTAGATGCACGACACCGACGCCACGATGAGCACGTCCCGACGGTCGAAGAGCGCCTTCGTCGCCCGCAAGCGCAGACGGTCGATCTCATCGTTGATGCTGGTTTCCTTCTCGATGTACGTATCGCTGGCCGGAACGTAGGCCTCCGGCTGGTAATAGTCGTAGTACGAGACGAAATACTCCACCGCGTTGTTGGGGAAAAAGCTGCGGAACTCCTGGAAAAGCTGCGCCGCCAGTGTCTTGTTGTGGGAGAGCACCAGGGTCGGCCGGTTCACCGCCTCCACCATCTTGGCGATGGTGTAGGTCTTTCCCGACCCCGTCACCCCCAACAGCACTTGTTCTTTGTCTCCTCTTTCGAGCCCCTCCACCAGGGATTCGATGGCCTGCGGTTGGTCGCCTTGGGGAGTAAACGATGAGATCAGCTCGAAATTCGGCATAGCGGTCGATTCTACCTCGCTCCGACTTTCCCCACCACCTCGAGTCGGGCTCCCCGGATCCCGCCTCCCCGGACCATCGTTCAGCTCCTCCCCCATCTCGGCCGGGCCATGAGCCGGAATATTTGTAGCTGTTGTATTCTTGAATCACTACTTATCCGAGTTGAGATTCCCGGTGACTTCTTTTCGGTTCAGCCGAGGATCCGAATGAGCCCTCTTGAGCCCATTTCTCGCTCTCTTACGAGAAGGATTCACCTATGCCGCCGAAACCAGTGCCTGCTCCCCAACTCCAGCCAGTAGACCTGGAGATTCACGTCGCCACTCCTTGGGGCCGAGGACAGCGCTACTTCGAATTCACCCTCAACTCCCCTTCCGGCAGGGTTGGCTTCTATCGAGAACCCATTCGAGGCAAGCCCATCCACGATCCCGAGGCCTTCCGACGGCACCACTTCGAGCAATTGGAGCTGCTCAACCGGGGCTACGACGTAGATGGCGATCCGCGGATCGGAGAAGAGATTGCTCGCGACCTCGTTGGTCTGGGCCAAGACCTCTACCACCAGCTCTTTCCTAGAGAGCTCCAGACCATCTATCGAAGCGTTCGAGACCAAGTGAGGACGCTCCTCGTGGTTTCCGACGAGCCTTGGATCCACTGGGAGATGGTGCATCCTCCGGATGAAGGCGACTCCTTTTTGTGCCTGCGGCATGTCTTCGGTCGCTGGCTCGCCGGGGAGCGGCCCCTGGCTCCGGATCGGCAGATCGAGAATCTACTCTTCATCCAGGGTGGCGATGACGAGCAGCTCCAGGGCACAGGATCAGAACGTCAGTTCCTCGAAGATTTCGCCCAAGAGATCGACGGCCTGCACTTCTCCCCAGCCACCGCGCAGGATTCGTCTCAACTCATCGACCTTCTCCAGAGCCAGAGCTTCGACCTCCTCCACTTTGCCGGCCACGGCCAGCACGACCCCAAGCGCCCTAGCGAGGCCAAGATCCTCCTCTTCGACGGATCCTTCCGCGCCCGCCAGCTCACCTCTTCGGTACAAGCCAAGCTCGAAAAGAATCGTCCGCTGGTCGTCTTCAACGCCTGCCAGGTAGGCCAGATCGGCCAATCCCTCACCGAGCTCGACGGCTGGGCCCACCGCTGGATCCAGCGGTGCGGCTGCAGCGCCTTCCTGGCTCCGGCCTGGTCCGTCGGTGACCAGAGCGCCCTGGCCTTCATCAAGGCCTTTTACAGCAGTCTGCAAGCAGGCCAGCTCCTCGGCGAAGCCGTCTTGCAGGCTCGTAGGACGCTCCACGAAAAGGATCCCGGCAACCTCGCCTGGCTGGCCTATCGTCTCTATGGTTCGCTGAATGCTCAGATCGTCCTCGGAAGCCTGCCCAGACAACCAGAGCTAGCGGCCGAAAAGGTAGCGCAAAGCGCCCCAGAGAGGGTTGTCGGTTCGCCGCCAACCGCCTCCGCCCAGCTCCCAGAGCCGGCTCGCCCACCCGATGCACCGCCCAAACCACAGCGCAGCCCGGGCGACACCTCGAGGCCCTCGCCAGCGCGGGCCATGTGGCGGCGCCCTCCGATTCTCATCGCCGCCTGGGCGATCGTGCTTCTCGGCGCTGTCGTCGTCTACCTGAGCGTTCAGCCCGATGACTGGGACCCCGGATCAATCCAGCAAGGACCGGTCTCGGAAGAGGCTTCCGATCCTGTTGACGAAGCAACAGAGAAACAGCCCACCCCCAACGAGAGCGCGAGCAGCCCCGAGCTTCCCAACGCCTCGGAACAGCCTCAGGCCAATACCTCTCCCTTCTCGACCTTCGAATCCAAGCCCCTGATCCCCGGCAAGGTCGTCCTCGTGGCCCTCGACCAGCACAGCGGCCAGGTCAGCGAGAAGCTCCGGACTGCCGTGCGAGCCGCCCTGGCCGGTTCGGCAGCTTCGACCCCGATTGAAGCCCCGTTGACGACCTCCCTCGCGCAAGACCTGATCAACGGCTACCGAGCACCGAATGCTCGAGACGGGGAGACCCCATGGGGAGCGGAGTTCTTGCTCGTTGCCGCTGGCGACTACCGGGAGTTGTCCGGAGCTTCCCAGGACTACTACGAAGTTAGCTTGACCTTGTCTTTAGAGTTGCGGGCCATTCGCGATCAAGCCGTAGTGGTCCAACAACGACAAACCACCACAGGAACCGACGTCAGCCTAGACGATGCTCTGATCATGGCCGCTGAAGCAGCTCTTCGGCCCATGCTCCCCTACCTTTCACCAGGAGACGCCTGAGGGGCCGCCAGGACGGGCACCCCTCGGAGCCAGCGCACTCCAGCTCTAGGAACTACAGCCGGAGAACACCCCATGACCACCCCCCTCACCACCTTCGTCCGCCAGCTCACCCCCGAGGCCGCCGAGGCTAGCTCGGAGCTTTTCGAGGAGGTCTGGAGCGCGCTGCGGGGAATGTTGGTGCGAGAGCTCAAGCGGCGGGGCAGCTGGACCGCGCCGCCGAGTTACTTGGGCATCGTGGGCTACGACCAATGGACTTCCCTGAGAAGCGACGCCGACGCCCTCGATGAGCTGGCGGCCCAATGCTTCGAGTTCATCTTTGTCAAACGCCTCAAAAGCCTGCGCAAGCAGGCGGAGGTCAAAGACACCATCGACGGCATCGTGGCCCTCAACATCCGCCACTTCCTGCTCGAAGTCCAACGGGACAACGATCCCCTGGGCTTCCGAGTCTTCGAGGTCCTGCGGCGGGTGGTCCAGCACCAGCTCGAAGGGGGCGGGCTGGTGCTGGTGCAGGGCGATCCGCGGGTGCGCAACGACTCGCTGCTGGCGCGGGTTCCGGGATTGACGCCGGACCTGATGCTGGCGGTGGATCCCAGCCCGCTGGCGGAGCGCTGGAGCGGTGCCTATCTCGATCCCCTGGTCACCGCCTCCCACCGTGAGCTCTCCGATCTCGTCCAGACCCTGGGCGACGAGCTCAAGGATTGGCTGGAACCGGAACGGCCGGGCTTCCGGTTCGGGGACCTCGCGGCGCCCCTCAAGCAGAAAGTCCGCGAGGGGTGGGCTGGGCGGCTGGCGGAAACGGTGTTCAGCATGGATCGAGCCATTCCGGAGGATCCAGCCAAGGCCGCGGAAGCCCAACGCCGCTTCATTTGGCTGAGCCAATGCGTGCAGAAGGCTCTACAGCACCTGCAGCTTCGAGCCAAGACCCGACGCTACTTCGAGCGGCTGTGGAAGTTCCTGGAGAGCTTCGCCGCCGAAAGCCCTGAAGTGAAGGAGCTGAAGACGGACGACAGCGAGCTACCCTCCTATCGGGAGCTTTCCAGCCTGCTGCAGATCCCGCGGGAGCGCATTCCGGGACTTTTGGAGACTCTGGGTGAGCGATTGCGGGAATGTCGGGAGACAATGGACTCATTGCCTCAGGAGACGCCGCCTCAGGAGACGCCGATGCACGATCCATCCTCGGACAACTCGCCCCGCCAACGCGCCCAGGCCGCTCTACGCGCCGCCCTGGCGCAGGAGCGGGAGGGCGAGTCCGATGCTCCGCGGCGCCCCGGCGACATCGTGTACCTGCCCGAGGCCGACGTCCCGGGAGTGTCCTGGCTGATCCTCGAGCTGGCGGCGAACAGCGAAACCTTCTTGTGTGCGCCGGTGGATACCGTGCCGCTCCTCGGCCCTGACGATCTGCCCCTGCCGGAGGAAGCTTCCGACGAGCCCTGGGTTCTCCGCAACGGCTACCGGCTGCCGGCGGCCCGGCACCTCCTCGACCAGGCTCGTCTCGTCTCCCAGGTGGATCTCCCACTGCTCCACGCAGCCCTGGCGAGCCCCGATGCCGAAGGCCGGTTGGTTTCAGAAGAAGACGACCCCACCTACCGCGAATGGCTCGAAGAGGGCCCGGCCGAAGCTCACCGAACACTCCGACAACAGCCCTTGCCCTTCCGGCGGCCGTCCGATGACCGGCCGTCCGAAAAGCAGCGGTTCTCAAGGCCGTGGCTGCAATGGGTGGCGGCGATCCTGGCGCTGGTAGCGGTGGGCCTCGGCGTGCAGGTCTATCAGCTTCAGACCACGGTGGACCAACTCACTATGCCCATCTTCAACCCGCCCTACGGTGAGGTCAAATTCGAGATGGGCTCTCGCGGCACTGACCAGCTGAAGATTCGAACCGGAAGCCCGCGGATCGAGGTAGGTCTCATTCTCTCCAGCATCGACCCGGTGCCGGCCGCATACCGCATCGACCTCCTCGCCCCCGATGGCCAGCTCATTCGCCGCTATACCGGTCTCGAAGCCCACGACTCCTTCACCCTGCCTCTCCTCTCTGCTGAGATCGAGGGCTACTCCAAGCTGAGCTTCGAGGTCTATGGGATCGACGAGGAGGGCGAGGAGACCCTGTTGAGCGAGCGGGAGGTTCTCCTCGTACGATCCGAGGAAGACTGACAGCGGAAGCGAACAAACCCCGGTCCCGCCCGCGATGGACGGAACCGGGGTCCCACCTTGGTGATGGACAGAGAGCCTCAGATCCCCGAGTCACTCCGAGTCAGCCGGATGCGATAGGCACCGCCATCGGCACCCTCCAGGCGCAGGTAGTAGCGACCGGGGACGAGGATCACCTCCAGCGTCGAGGTCCGGCCACCGTGAGCCCAGTTCTGGAGACTGCGCCCGCTGCTGTCAAAGAGGGTTCCGAGGAAAGCCCCGGAGGCCTCGATGTCGAAGCGGATTCCCTCCAAACCGTCGACGCGGAAGGAGTAGTAATCCTGGTCCACGGCGAGGCTGGCGTCGTCGAAGCGGCCTTCGACGATCTGATCGGCACCAAAGTCGGCGGCGCAGAAGATCAGGTCGTTGGCGGGCTCGCCGGCGGCGCAGGGAATCGCCTGCACTGACAGGCCGTTGCCAGCTCCACGGACCGGCTGGGCTTCCGGATCCTCCACCTCCGTGCCGTCACCGGGACCGCCATCCTTGGAGTCGAAGCTCCAGCCGCCGCGGTCGGACTCCACCGTAACGGCGAGGCGGTAGGACTCCATTTGGCAGCCGGGGCGCGGCAGCAGAATGGGCTGGGCTTCCGGGTCTTCCACCTCCGTGCCGTCCCCGGGACCGCCGTCCTGGCCGATGACGTTCTGCATCCCGCCGGCCCTCTGGCGACCGGAGTACACCAGCGGCTGAGCTTCCGGGTCCTCCACTTCCGTGCCGTCTCCGGGATCACCGTCCTGGCCGATCAGATTGAGGAAGGTTCCGGTCGAATAGGCTGCGGCGAGGCAGGAGTCCCGAGGACCCAAGATGGGCTGGATCTCCGGATCTTCCACTTCCGTGCCGTCCCCGGGACCGCCGTCCTGGCCGATGATCCGGCTCAGCCGAGCGGCTCCTGAGTAGAGAATCGGCTGGGCCTCCGGGTCCTCCACTTCCGTGCCGTCCCCGGGACCACCATCCTTGGCCTGGAAGAAGAGCTCCTCGGCGGCAGGGAAGAGGTAGGTGCTCACCCGCAGATCCAATCCTTCCACCGCAGCACGGGGCGCCACTGCGCCGATGCGCAAGAACAACGTTCCGGGCTCCTCCACCCGCACCACGCCGCGGCCCAAATAGGTGCCAGGGCTGGCGGTGACGAGACTGGAGTCATCGCAGTCGGGGGAGAGGAATTGCAGCCAAAAGGAGTCGCCGGCAGCGGCAAAGTCCGCCGACGCCTGGACGGCGAGCCAACCGGCCGCTGGAATTCGAACCGCCAGCACCTCCGAGGCGATGTCCGGCGCGCCGGTAGACGACCAGATTTCGCCGGCGTCGAGCCACTGAGCCTGGTCGCAGGCTGCCGAGTCTGCCGTAACCGTCGAGGGGAAAAACGATGCGAGAACGCCCAGGATCAGGGCGAGGGAAAGTCCAAATTTCGAGAACGATGCGTTCATGATGCCTCCTTGGGGCGGGAAGCCCCGGGGTGAAAAAAGGCCCGGCATCGAGCCGGGCCACGTTCACGGGAAGGCCATGACGCGTCATGGGTTTGCCTTCACCCACACCTAACGGGCAAAGGCGGGTCAGTGGCTGGAAATGGGAAAAGAACCCGCCGAGAATTCGCAGACGGCCTGGAATTCCCTGTGGGCTGCGCTATACTGAGTCGCTGAAATGCTTCGACAACCGAGTGAGATCACGGGTCTCCTGGAGGCCTGGAGCGCCGGCGACCTGTCGGCCTTAGACGAGCTGGTACCGCTGGTCTTCGACGACCTGCATCGCATGGCTCGTTTCTTCTTCCACCGCGAATCCAACACCCACACCCTCCAGCCCACCGCGCTGGTGAGCGAGGTCTACTTCCGGATGCGCGGTCAGAAAAAAGTGCGGCTGGACAGCCGGGTGGACTTCTTCAACTTCGCCGCGGAGGTGATGCGGCATTTCCTGGTGGACTACGCCCGCAAGCGCAAGGCGGCCAAGCGGGGCGGCGGGGTGTCGGACATCTCGTTGGAGTCGGGCATCGCCTACCTGCTCTCCGACACCCCCACCAACGCGCGGCTGCTGGATCTCCACCACGCCCTGGAGGAGTTGGAGAGGATCGAAAAACGCCAGGCCCACATCGTCACCCTGCGCTTCTTCCTCGGCCTCCACGTCGCCGAGATCGCCGACCTGATGGACATCTCCGAGTCCACGGTCAAGCGCGAGTGGCGCACCGCCAAGCTGTGGCTCCGCCGGCGTTTGGGAGATCTCGCTCCCCCGACCCGGGACGATTGACCCCCGATCCTTCACCGCCACGCTACCTAAGTAAGAGCGCTCAGGCTCAAGAACTAGGTACTATGAATACGGAACGCTGGCCGGAGATCAAAACTCTCCTCGATCAAGTCCTCGACCTTCCACCGGACGAGCGCGAACCCTATCTGGCGAGCCATTGCCAACAAGATGAAGAGCTGATTACCGAGCTCCGGGCCTACTTGGACCTGGAAGACGAGGCGGAAGAGCTCTTCGAGACCCCCATCGTCGACCTCATCGCCGGCCGGCCGCCGGAGTATCGGGCCGGGGAGCGCATCGGTCCCTATCGTCTCGATGGAGAGATCGCCCGCGGCGGCATGGGGGTGGTGTACAAAGCCAGCCGGGTTCAGGGCGGATTCCACCAGGAAGTGGCCATCAAGGTCTTGAAGCGGGGCTTCGACACCGGCGACTTCGTCCGCCGCTTCCGCACCGAGCAGCAAATCCTGGCGGATCTGGACCATCCCAATATCGTCCGCCTGCTCGACGGTGGAGCCACCGACGACGGGCTTCCCTATCTGGTGATGGAATCCGTGGAGGGCACACGCCTCGACGCCTACCGTCGGGTCCTGCGACCGGACTTGCAGGGGCTCCTGGAGCTTTTCCTGAAGGTCTGCGACGCCGTCCACGTAGCGCACCAGCACATGGTGGTGCACTGCGACCTCAAACCCTCCAACATCCTGGTCACCGGCGAGGGGGAGCCCAAGCTGCTGGACTTCGGCATCGCCAAAGTCTTGCAGCAGGGCACCGACGGCGCCACCCAAAGCCTCGGTCTACGCCTCGGCACGCCGCCCTACGCCAGCCCGGAGCAGGCTCGCGGCGAGGCGGTGACCTCGGCCAACGACGTCTACTCCCTGGGCGCTCTGCTCTTCCTGCTCCTCACCGGCCGCGCCCCCAAGGCCCCGGACGATCCCGGCGCGCCCCTACAAGTCCCCTCCAAGGTGCTGGAGGGAGCCCGCGCCGCCAGCCCGGACCTCGAGCTCGACGACTCTTACCTGGAGCCCAATGAGCTGCGCGGTGACCTCGACGCCATCACCCTCAAGGCCATGGCGGCGGATCCGGACCTGCGCTACTCCTCCGCTGCGGCTCTCGCCGAGGATCTCCGCCGCCACCTCGGGGGGCATCCGGTCAAAGCCCAGCCCTACAGCTGGTCCTACGTCTTCAGCCGGTTTGTCCGCCGGCGGCGGCGCGAGCTCTCCATCGCCGCCGTGATCCTTGTCCTACTTCTCACCGCCGGGGTCATCGCCCTCACCCAACAGATTCGCGCCGAAGCCCAGGAGACCCGCGCCCTGGGTATCCGAGACGCCTACCTGGAGCTCCTCGAGGTCTACGACCCCACCAGTACCGATTCCGCTGCCGAAGCGGTGCGTACCGCCATGCAGGAGCTGCTGGCCAACGAACGCTTTGTCCCGAACGAAGATCAAGCTCTGATCTATGACCGCATCGGGCGCCAGTTCTACCGCTTGGGCTTTTTCGAGCGCGGCCACGAGATGGTCGACCGATCGCTGGCCCTGCGACGGGAGGATGCGCGAACCACTCCCGGAGAGCTCGCCTCGAGCCTGAACAATCTGGCGCTCTTCTATCTCGCCGAGAAAGACTTGGATCGAGCCGCCGAGCTGGTCGAGCAGGCGCTGGCCATCCACGCCCAGCATCCGGATGTGGACAAGCTCGAGACCTACGAGATCACCGCCAACCTGGCCGGCGTATACCGCGAACAGGGACGAAACGAGGAGGCGGAGGCCCGCTATCGCCAGGCCATCGCCGGCTACCGATCCAGCGAGGACGCCAAGCCCGCTGAGCTAGCCAAGATTGTCGGCGGCTTCGGCGTCATGCTCTATGGCGCCGGCCGCCTCGAAGAGGCCGAGCCGCTCCTACGGGAGTCCCTCGAGCTGCGCCGGAAGGTGCTGGGCCCCACCCACGAGAAGGTTTCGACGGGCCTGATCAACTTCGCCGCATTCCTCGACGCCCGCGGCAAGACCAACGAAGCCATCGCCCACTACCGCGAGGCCCTCGCCCTCCGGGAAGCGACCTTCGACACCTCCAACATCAAAGTCGCCAGCGCCGCCGCCTACCTCGGCTACGCACTCTCCGGCCGCGGCTCCCAACGCGATCTCGAGGAAGCCCAATCCCTCCTCGAGCCCGCCATCGCAACCAGCCTCCAGACCCAAGGGCCGGACCACTCCGACACCCTTCTCTTCCAGACCTACCTCGCCGGCGTTTTACTCCGCCGCGGCGAGCTCCAACGCACAGAATCCCTCCTCCGCAGCATCCTCGACCGCCAGGCCACCTGGAAAAACACCGTCAACGCCTGGCGCATCGCCGACGCCCGCAGCCTCCTCGGCGCCACCCTCCTAGCCCAAGGCCAACGCACCGCCGCCCGCCCCTACCTCGAAGGGGCCGCGGAGGTGATCGCCGAGGCGCGCGGGGAGGATGCGCGGCCGGCGCGGGAGGCGTGGGAGCGGTGGGGGGAGTGGGTAGGCCACCAGGCGGATACAGACCACGGCGCTTGATACCGATACTTCCGCTCACCTCGAGCGCTAGCTTGCCTTCCTCCCCCCCCTAATCCAAAAAGAATCCTCCAGATCTGACCCCTGAGTCACCGTCTCTTCGCTTTCTGTAGAAACGAAGCATGACGGGGTGGGGAGATTTCCGTCGAAGCCCGAATGGGTTCGAAGGTATCCCACCCGGTGCCTGCTCGAGGACGATCAAGGATGGCTCCGAAGACCACTGCATCTAAGCCCGCCGAAGTCTCTATTGCCCAGAGCACTCCGTGCGCCACCTGTGGCGAATGGCTCGTTCGCCCCGAAGACAACTACTGCTGCGCCTGCGGTCAGCTCCAGCTCGCCCTAGAGATCAAGCCGGCCTCACTGGTCTTCTTGGCTTCTCTCGCCAGAGCTCGGCAGAAACAGTTGCTCCTGTTCAACCGGGAGGACCGGACTCTCCAGATCGAGGTGCGGAGCTCCAGAGTCTCTTGGATACGGATCCAGCCGGAAAAACTGACCATTGCCGCAGGTGACAAAGGCTGCATCCAGCTCCAGGTTCTTCCGGATCGTTTACCCAAAGGTGGTCAAGACCAACACCTCGATTGCCGCCTCGTAGTCGACGAAGACCCGCGCCGCTTCTTGCCTTTCCCTGTCTCGGTCAAGGCTGGCCCCAAACCCATTGTGGCTCCGGTGCAGTTCGGAGAGCTTCGCGAAGGTGGCGTAGAACACAGAGAACTGATCCTTCGCAATGACGGTGCCATGCCCTTGTCAGTGCAGCAGATTTCCGCCGAGGGAAGCAGTCAGCTAGTGCTTGGTGCTGTAGAACTGCCGGCCCGCATCGGTCCCAAGAGCGCTATGACCTTCCCAGTCTCTTGGGACACGAACCAACCAGATCCTGGTGACTCTAAAGCTGCAGGATTTCGTCTCCTCTTCTCCAATCACGATGAGCTCTTCGTACCGGCCCGGGTCTCTCTCTATCGCTACCGCCTGGTCGCCTCGCCGAAACGGATCCGCCTCGAGGGCTCGTCTCGAGACCGGCACCGCGCTGAGATCGAGCTCCGCAACCAGGGCACGGTGGACATCGAGGTCGAAGACATCCACACGGAGCAACCCTGGATTCATGTACCCAAGCTGGAAACCTCCGTTTCTCTAGCTGCTCCCGACAAGCGATCCGCATCGGGAGGCGGACAAGAAAAGACCGCAGACTCGATCCTTCCCCTTGAGGTCGTCTGCTCCGCTGAAGAGCTTACTCCCGGGGCGCATGAGGGCTCGGTCGACGTAAAGGTGCAAGGGGAACAAGAGAATCTACAAATCCCAATCGAGGTCCAGGTCTTCGAGCTGCAGAAGTACACCGAGTACATCGGCATCGACTTCGGTACCACCAACTCGGTGGTCTCGGTCTTCGATCCGCATAGCGACAGCGCCGTACTGGTCGAGGTGGAGAACGAGAATCAGGAGCCCTCACCCCTGATTCCGAGCGTTCTCACCTTCACCGGTCCCGACGGCTCGCACTTGATCGGCTATGAGGCGAGATCCGAGATCCGCGTTAGCGAAGGCCCCACCGTGCGGTCGGTCAAACGGATCATGGGCTACGACGAGGGCTGGCTTGCATTTGATCGCGTTTACCAGCCCGAGGAGCTGGCAGCGCTCATTCTTCGCCAGCTGACTGCACTGGCAAGCAAGAAGCTCCAAGAATTGACCGGATCCTATTTCGACATCCGTCGCGCCATTGTGACCGTGCCCGCCGACTTCTATGGTCCACAGATCCAGAGCATCCTCCGAGCCTGCGAGCTGGCGGGCCTGGAAGCCGAGAACAACCTGGACGAGACGGTCGCCCGGGAGCTCCGAGACCAACTTGGCAACGAAGTGAGCGAGGGCATGATCCTCGATGAGCCCTCAGCAGCTGCCCTGTATTTCCTCCACTATCTAGCGGACCATCGGAGCCTACACAGCGACTTGGAAGAATTGATCGCCCGCGATCAAGGGATGCATCTGTTGGTCTTCGACTACGGTGGCGGCACGCTGGACATCTCAATAGCTCAGGTAGCGGCTCTGCAAGACGACAGCATCGGCCTGAGCGTACTCGCCAACTTCGGCGACAACCGCCTCGGCGGGGACCATCTAGATATTCTCCTGATCCGGGACTTTCTGGCTCAGGCCTCCCTAGCTTTTGAGGATTTTGACGACTCCCTCATTCGAGCCAATCACGCCCAAATCGAGAAGCGTCGCGCCTCGGAAAACTGGCCTAATCAGGTCTGGGATCAAATCGAAAGGGCTCGCCGAACTTGGAAGGATGCGGCCGAGAAGCTCAAGATTGCCCTGGCTGATCCAACCCTCGGCAATGATGACCCAATCACTGTCGAGCTGCCCCCAGAAGCCCTCTGCCACCTGAGGGGCAACGAGTTGGTCTCCACTTCCGAACCCCTCCTGATCACCCGCACTCGGAATCAGCTCGAGGAGCGCCTCCACGAGGCCCTGGAAGGGATTCGACCGCTCTTGGAGAAGACCCTCCATCTCGCAGAGCTCACCCCCGATCAGATCGACTTTGTGTTCCATGCAGGACGGCAAAGTTTCATGCCAGCAGTCCGAGAGCGGGTCGCTCAACTCTTCCCACAGGCCCACGAAGCAAATCGGATCGTGCTGGACGAGAGTCTGCTCAAGGTCTGCGTGGCCAAAGGCGCTGCTCTCTATGGACGCCTGCGAGATCAGCCGGAAGGCTCGGGCAAGATCCGACTCATCCAGAAACGACGCCTTCCACATTCCTATGGGGTTGCTCGCCATATGGGCTTCGGACGATTCGAACTGGAAGAGATCATTGCCCAGGGAGAGACTTACCCGGTCGAGAAAACCAAGCGGTACAAACGCCAGGAGATACCCAAATCGGGGCGCTTACGCGTCCAGCTCTACCAAAACGGTGGCTTGAGCTCTCAGATCAAGAACAATCCTGAAATTCGGAAGCTCGGAGAACTCGAACAGGAAGTCTCGACTGACCGTAAAGACCCCCTAGACCTCCGCCTCGCCGTCGACATCAACCGGCGGCTCCTCGTTCACCTCGATGGTGAGCCCGTTGAGCTGCGCCCCCTCCAAGTAACAGACGACATGGACTGGATGGGATGAAAATGCTGGAATCAACCTCAAAGACAACTCCACCAGTGGTCAGACTTGCCCGAAGCCAAAAAGGGAAGATGACAACACTACTGATTTTCTTTGTCGCCCTACTCCTCTGGCAACTACCCAATGCTTCCCTGGCAGCCGATGAGTCTTTGGAAGCCTGGCTAGAGCCCCTCGAAGAGGGACAGGTGCCTCCTGAGGGAGCGAGCAAAGCGCTGCCTAGATACCTCTCGAACCAGGCGAGTCGCACGGAATGGAACACTAAATCGAGAATGATTGGGCGCCACCTCTACCAGTTCCTTACAAAACTCCCAAAAGTGAATGATGAAAGCACCAGAGCCCAAGCATCCCAAGCCGAAAATTTAGACAGCGCAGCCGCCTTTCTAATAGCAATACGAGAGTTCTACAAGACCGAAAAAAGACCCAAAAGCTTCCACGAGATAGTCATGGCTGCACAGGAAGCCGCAAATTCTGATGAAGAGAGCACTGCCCAATTCGAACTCCTGCAGGCACTGAGGGAAGTCAGAACAAGCCCCAATGACGACAACGAGCGCATGGGTTCCTTGGACAAGGTCGTGAGGCTCCTACAGACCTCCGCAGTGATCCAATCGTCAAGAGACCGTCAGACATCAGTAGAGACATCAGTAGGAAGTCATCGGCATTCTCCGAGTGAGTTCCTGGACCCAAAACAACTTAGTCTGTTCAAGAAGCTTTTTGACTCCGGCTGGGAACCCTCGCCGCCCTGGACTCGAGGAGCCCTCCTAGCCTGCATCCTACTCACGATCTTAGCGGTGTTGCTTCACTTGGTGCGAATACCAGGACTAAGAAGGCGAGCAGACCCCGACGAGGGAAGATTGGCTAAAGAAGAAATAGCCAGACTCAAGAAGGGGCTCTCGACAACGAGAAAGAAGGTGAGCGACTTGCTCAGCCGCCTAGCCCAAGCAGAACGACTAGCGAGCGATAAGTCCGACCTCAAGAAAATGCAGCAAGAACTAACCAGCCTCCGACAGGTCTTGACAGATAATCAAAAAGAAATTGCCCCCAGTCTCAGAGAACGGACGACTGGGACCAAGACTCCCACATCGCACTGGCAAGCCCCAAGCAACCCCACCCCGGACACGAGAGCAACCCCGAGCCAGACCATTCTGAGGAGGATAAACCGTGTCGAGGACTTCCTGAGCGACACCAACAAAAGAGTCGATGCCATAAAAGTGGAGTTAAGTCGTCCGCCAAATGAAGCAAATAACGAGCATAAATCAGACGAGGCCCTAATACAGCTTGAAAGGAACTTTCTAGCGCAACTCTGGAAGCAGGCAAAGTCAACCTTGAGCAGAGAAGCTGCGCCCACAGACCAAGATCAAGGCGGGCCATCATGGAGCCGATCTCTTGATATTGTTTGCAGGGACCTTCCCCGCAACCTGCTGAAGCACCCAGGACTCAAGGAGAACCTCGAAAGAATCTCTGCTCCGGCGATCCGACTCAAGCACAGCCAAGCGAAGATGAATGCGATACGCGCGAGCTTACTACCCAGACCCTCGACAGAAGAGACTCCCCAACAAGAAGGTTCAAGTGAGCGAGAGTTATTCCGCCTTCGTGATTACTCTCTGCACCTATTCCACCTCCTCAATACAGAAGAAGGCCGGCGCCTGCGCGAGTTCGATTTGAGGCAGTGGATTCGCCAGCAGTTCCGAGAATTTGCTGACCAATTCTTCCGCGAGTACTGGGAAGGCCAGTTCCTGGGGCGTTCTCCGGATCTGGAGGACGCGAAGCGCCTTGTCGAAGAGATTCTGGTACAGGGAGGTATCGAGGTTATCCCCACGGTGCCCGGCAGAACGCGCTTTGATCGGTCCCAGCATATCGGCCGTTCCGCCGAGTCCTCTCAGCACCACGAGGACGGAGTGATCGTCTCTGTCCTGCGGGTGGGCTTCCGAGACGCGAAGAAGAATCAAGTCATTCAGCAACCTGAAGTCGTGGTCAACCGACGGTGAAGAGGTCGAGCCTTATGCGTTGTCCCTACCCCGAATGCACGAGTCCTGAGCTGGACGAAGGGCTGACCAGCTGCCCCTCGTGCCGCCACCCACTGAAACGATGTGGCGAGACCTCTTGCCGTTCCTACAACCGGCCCTTCGCCAACTTTTGCCATCGGTGTGGAGTTCCTTTGGCGCAGGCCGAGTTCCATTGGTCCGGGTTCCGGGGTGGCCCACAGCGGCTCGGCCTCAACCCCCACCGACTGCCAAAGCCCTTGCTGCAATCCAAGCTCCTACCCGTGGAACGAGGCATGCTCAAACTGGGAGAAACATGCCTGTCTCTGCTCTCATGGGATGACCACCTGGTTGCCGTAGCTCAGTCCGGTCGCATCGAGATCGTGGCTCCACGGCACAGATTCGCCGAACGACTCAAAGCCGATGGTCCATTGAGCTGTCATCCCTGTATCGACGCCTCCACCCTTTTCGTCGGCCGCGCAGGGGCTCTCACTGCCTTCTCTCTCTGCGCTTTGAGCTTGCACGAGCCCAAGCGCCAACCGCGATGGGTCATCGAAGTGCCGGGACGTCCCACGGATGCTCTTCTCGCTCTACACAACAGGCTCTTCTTCCACCTGGCGCAGTCTTCGGGCCAGCAGGAACTCGCATGCCTCAGTCGGATATCGAGCCGAGAGCCGTTGCTCACTCGTCGTCTGTTGGTCGCAGATCGAATCAGCCCTCTAGCCGCAGAACGGCACCGGGGTCTTCTCTTCTTTCTCTCCCAACAAGGGGACCGGGTCTTCCACCACCAGATCCGCCTGAACGACCCAGCACTATCCGTGAGCAGCCAGCGAGTACCCAAGCTGCCCGCTTCGGACCTCGGGCACAAGCCCATCGCTTTCTGGCGCGATCAGCTCTTTGCGACCTTTGGTTCCCAGGACCTACTCTGCCGCATCCACCCCCCCCAGGACCCCATGAAACTGAGCGAGGACGTGAAGGTCTTTGCTCTCAACACGCTGGATGAACGCATCGAGGTGAGCACTACATCTCTCCGGTTTGCTCATGTCGCAGAGCACGAGGACCTTCCTCAAGGCTCACGTGTCGTAGGCCAACCGGTCATCTTTCGCGACCGCGCCGTCGCCTTGGGCTTCCAGGACGGCCGGGTTCGCCTCTTCGACCTCGAAGGCTCTCATGCCCATCGCGAGCTACGGGTTGGTGAGGCAGGCCATGCCGTCACTGCCCTAGCCTCCTTCGGGCCTTACCTAGCTGCCGGCACTTCCCAAGGCACGGTGGCCCTTTATGAGGTCATGCCTTCATGAAACAGCTCTTCCCCACAGCAAGATTCCTTGGAGGAGCTTGCTTCTTCCTCCTAACCCTTTGTCTAGGGATGTCGACTGAAGGAGAGATCACCCTCAACGCCGATCTCTCGATTCGCATTCTCCTGGACAACTCCGCCAGCATGTACCCCGGATACCAACCGCCGGGAACGCCTCACGCCAGCCTAGCGCAGTCCGGGGGCCGTTTCTTCGCGCAATACCCGGAGTTTGGAAGTTGGCTCGACGACTTTGTGAAAGCGCAGACGGTCCTCGGCGGTTCTGAGGTTTCCCTCGCCACCTTCACCTCGGGCCACGCCTTCTCCCCCGGAGACGTTCGCACCCTCCAACCTTCGGTCCCACTGACTTCCTTCAGATTTCAACGCCTCGTCGACAAGCTCCCACGGCAGGGCCTCCAGACGTACATCTCGGAAAGCCTAGAGGTGGGCACCCGAGGCTTCGAAGGAATCGTCTGGCTCATCACCGACAATATCGTCGAAGAGCGCCGAGGCGTTCCAGACGAGGGCGTGCAGCGATTCTTTCGCCAGCTCGCCGGTACCGAGCGCTACCGAGCCGTTCACCTCTACAAGCTCTCCTTTGATCGGCTCGTAGCCAACAAGCAGGGAAGCCTGGCGGTCTACGGCATCCTCATCTCTAAGCAAGAGGTCTCACCGGCGGTCTTACGGTACTACGACAACAAGTTCCGCAGTGCGTTGCTAGAGGCACGACGCGCCGGAGGGGGCGCCCTCTTCCCTGACCGGGCCTACTGGAAGCTAAAGGATCTGAGCTTTGGTGCTCTGGAGTTGGAGCTCAAGCCCAAGCTCGATGTGGAGATCGTTCAGCAAGAGCACAGGCTCTTCCGCGAGCGGCAAATCGTCAAGCTGATCCTGCGTGGCAGCGTCTCCAGCCGACTGACCCAGCATCGTGTAGTCGGCGGCGAGTTTACGCTCCTACCGGAGGGAGATTTTCGGCCCGTCGGGGAGGCTGAGGAAGACTTCGGACTTGAACCGATTCCTCCAGAGTTTTTCGATCCGCACCACGCCAGGCTGCAGCCAATCGCACCTCGCAAGTGGACTCCGCTCCAAGCAACGCTCACTTCAAACCGAGCCATTCCCCTGGAAACTCGTGGCCTCTCGGCTTGGTTTCGATCAGCCTCCCGAGGCCTAACCGTCCCCTACAAGGGGCAGGTGGTGGCACGGTTCTCGAACCTTGAAGCGATCTTCGACCGCAGCCAGATGGACGGCATCTTCGGTGCTGATGCCGCACCGGAGATCTTCGGAATCCAGCAGCGGATCCGTATTCCGAGCGAAGTATCCAATCCCGAGCCGGTAGCCTTCGAGCTCACGACTGGCTACGGCCGAATGCTTCTCTTCGCCCTCCTCTTCCTGGTGCTTCTCGGCATAGTCGGACTTCTATTCTGGTTCTTCGCCGACCGGCGAAGCTATCGAGTCCTGATCGCTGGCGAAGAGACTATCCTCTCGCTCCGCCGGCTCACCTTCACGAACATTCAATTTCGGGGGCATGCCCTCGGCCGCCTCCGCCGTGGCATGACCGACCCTGGGCGTTTCGAGCCCAACCAGAGCTCCGCCGCGGTCAGTGTCCAGCCCTCTAGATCCGAAGGCCGATACGACATCATCCTCCGCAAGCCTGACCAACAAGTATTAGAAGTACTCGAAATCCTGCACGTGGGCGGGGGGCCCGTGCAGCACAAAACGCAAGAACCTCCACGGCCCGGGCCTCCCGGAGGCTCTCCCGACAGTCCCTCTCCAGCGCGTCAGCCCAGCGTAGCCTCAAAAATCGACTCGTCGTCTATCCGCAGGCCAACCATCTCCAGACCCTAAACCGAGAGGAATCGTCTCATGACTCCAGAGCTCTCCCTCTTCCGCCGATTCGCCCCACCATTGAGAACTCCCGGAACTCAGACTGGACTTCTCTGTGCCATCCTGCACCTATTGATACCTCCTCCTGCCAGTGGCCAAAGCTTATTCGCTTCGGGCAACCCGTTCCTCAATTGGTTCTGGGTACTCCTCGGCACGGCCATCATCTGGTTCTTCTTCTACAGCTTTCTTTACCCGCGCCTCCTGCCCCATTTTGGAGAGATTGGCAGCCGCGCCATTTTCTGGCCCGGTGTGTTGCTCTACTTCTTTACCTGGTGGCACCTCAGCACTTACACCTTTTTCACCTACGGCTTCTACTACCTGTGGCTGCAGTGGTCTTCCCTGGCTCTGCTCGGCCTGCTCTCGATCTGGTTCCTGATCAGTTTCGTACGGCGTCGCTGAAGCTCAGCCAACCCCTGAGGAGAATGCAATGACTCAAGCTCTCGACCACATCCTGCAGGCGGCTCCGGCCGCCAAGAAAGACGACAGCAAGCCTGTTGGCCCGACACTGATGGTAGGGCTTGGCGGCACCGGTAAGGAAGTGCTGCTTCGCCTCCGACGCTCTATCGTGGAGCGCTATGGGAGCCTTTCGGCCTTGCCCTTCATCCAGTATCTGCATTTGGATACTGACGGCACCCTAAACGCCCGCCAACAATACGATCTCCCAGCGAGTGATGATCCCCTCCACGAAGATGTCCGCTTTCGCCCCTCCGAGCGCATCGATCTCACCATCGATGGCGGCACGGGCAAATATGTAGAGCACCTTCATACCTACCCTCACATTAAGCGTTGGTTCCCCAGCAGCGGCAAGATCGCCGACCTTGGCAACTTGGGCGATGGAGCCGGCCAGGTACGGGTTGCCAGTCGTCTAGCCTTCTACCATGCTCCCAACTTCAACAAGATCTCATCCAGCCTGGATCGAGCCCGCCGCCACTTGAGCGATCCTGCCATCCTCAACCAAGTCGGCGATTTGGGCTTCGAGTTTGAGCCCAACGGAATGGACATCTTCGTCGTTTGCTCTTTAGCGGGCGGAACCGGCGGCGGCACCTTCCTCGATATGGGCTTCCTGCTCAAGAGATTCTTCGGCAAGAGTACGCTGGCAGGCATCTTGATGCTCCCCAGCTTCTTTGCCGGTTACGCCGGGGGCAACCGCGTCCAAGGCAACGGATACGCAGCCCTAATGGAGCTCAACCACTACTGCTTCGGCCACACATTTACCGCCAACTGGGATGGAAACTCTCCGGAATCTCTCCAGCCTCCTCCCTTCGATGTCACCTACTTGGTGGACGGCACCAACGAGGGGGGCATCGGAATCCCGTCCAACGGCGGCGAGATGGACGCCTACCAGATGATCGCCGATGTTCTGTTCCAAGAATACTCGATAGGAACCTTCGCCGGAGTCAAGAGGGCTACCCGCATCAACTTGGTGAACTTTTCCCTCGACGTCTACTCTCACAACTTTCTCAACGAGGCCTTGCGTAGCAAGCGAGGCGGCGATCAGCGCAATGTGGTTGGAGACACTTTCCCCACCCGCTTCGGCTCCTTTGGCTATGCCAGCATCGAATTCCCCACGGATCGGCTCCAGAGCGCCTGCGGTGCCCGCTTGGCCATCCAGATTCTCGATTTCTGGCAGAAGAACCTGCTGGAAGATCCGCTGGAGCGTCTGTTCACCCGCTTTCTTACGAACGAGGACGTACGGTTCGCTCAAGGGCGGCTGGAACGCCGGGACGGTGGAGGGGTTATCGAACGATCCGACATCGAAGATGCTCTTTCGGTCTACCAGGAGGAAGGCGGGCGGACCTTCAACAGCTTCCTCTGGAGCAAGGCTCAGAAGATCCGTCAGCTGCTGGAAGCCACTCCCGTGGGCCAGAAGAGCAGAGTCCTCGAGCAGCAACTGGAGGAACTCGACAAACTCTATGCCCGGGAAGACAGCGAAGATTCAGACGAGTGGGGCTTGGCCATTCGGCAACTCGAAACAAACCGCCGCGAGTACTTGGAGCGAGTCACCGGCGGAATCGACAAGCTTGCTCGAGCAACCGCGGACAACCCCAAGCATGGAGTCGCCTACACTCTCTCGCTACTCCGCGAGCTCAAGAGCTTGTTGCGTAGCGACAACTTCCCCTACCTCTCACACTTCGAGACCGAGATCGAGACGTGGCGCGACGAAATCCAGCGGCAAGGGTACCGGCTGGAACAGCTCAAACTCGATATGAACCGTCACGAGCAGCAGACCCTCTTCCGGAAAGCTAATCTGAGCTGGGATCTGGACCAGCTGGCCGGGGCCGACGAAGAGGCACCACCGGGAGCTCTCTACGGCTACTACTACTCGCGGACCAAGAAGCAGATTGCCAAGCGTGGCAAGTCGATCTGCGAAGCCGTCGACGACTTCCTAGGCAAGGACGATGTCACGGGGAATGGTCTGCTCGGACGGTATTGGAAGCTCCTTTCCGGATTCGCTCAACTCGAGGAGAGGTTTCGCAAGAAGGAGGAATACTTTGCGGCGGAGCGTAAGTCAGAGCTTGTTGTGAGCCTCTATCAACGAAGCGATTTCGACCAATGGTTCCAGCGGTGGACCGGTGAGGGAGCAAAGCACCAAGACACTCTGCAATCGGTGGGGAACCAATTGCTCCAAAGAGTCTTCAAGGTCGACACCGTGAGCGCTGCCATAGCGCAGATCCAGCACACCTCACCGGCAGAGCTTGAGGACCTGATCCTCGCTCAATGTAAGGACTACTTCATCTCCCAGGAAGAACAACCACAAGCCCTAGAGATCTTGATGGATAAGCGCTATGACGGACGTCGAGAGCGCCTGGTGCGCAATGCCTACGAATTGGCGAAGGTGTGGCTTGAGCCCGCAGGTACAGGCGTTGATCACGTAGGAATTCGTCCCGTAGTTGCCGACCAGCGCCCGTGCATCATCGGTGTCGATAAGGACAACACTCTACGGTTTCCCGAATTCCGCCAGTTGATCGACACGATTCGATCCTCCGGTGACTCGCCGCCAAGCTTTCAGAACACCGGCAAATCCAACGGCAACGCCATCCTCTTCTACAACGAGTTGGCTGGAGTGCCGATCTTCTATCCTGGTGCTATTACCCGGCCCGGAGGCATGCGTAGTGCCTATCTGGGCACTGAAGACAAAGACGATCTGCACTTCGACAAGAATCGCTTCCAATTCGGCGATCTACTGCCGAAGACAGCGGCGGAGGCGAAGCGGTATGCCAACTCTGTCAAGGCCTTTGTTTTGGCTCGCGTGCTCGGCTTGCTGAAAATCAAGGAAATCCCTGATCGAAGCAACCAGTCGACTTTGCACTATAGCTACAGTCGGCAGATAGCTCTGGGCTATGAAGATGTGCATCTGGGCACAGAGAACCAGGCCATCGATGCCCTGTTCCGTGATGCTCGGGATGCCCACGAAACGGATCGGCGCCAGCTCCTCCTGGCTGCGGAGGAGAGCCTCCAGGCCTTGCGCTCCCAAAGTCTGCTGTGGGTCTATGGACTCCTCCTGGACTTTTACCTCTACCACGTCTATCCGCCTCTCCGAGACGAGGGCTGGGTTTCCAACCTGACCCTCATGCGTTACTCGCCAGAGTATGCGGTACTGGCAAGCGCCCGGGATGAGCTTCAGAACATCTTTCCCTCCGAGGTGGAGCGGCGGAAGCTCCGGGAGGCCCTGGATGCCAAGCGCCGTGGCAAGCAAGGAGAGGAAATGACCTATGAGGAGTATCTGCAGGCTCTCGGACCCCACGTGCGCATGGCCGGCCGCTTCGAAGTTCAGACCGAGAGCGTCGTAGTGGACCAGCGGGCCTTCCTCGAAGCGCCGGTTCTCGACCGCCAGAAACTGATGGGTGCAGATCGATCCTATCCGGCACCCGCGGCACCGAGCTCCCAAGAAAATCTTCGCCCCGAAGGCGAACGTCCCTGCCCGAACTGCAGCGAGATCCTCGATATTCGGGCAGTCTTCTGTACTCACTGCAGCCAAACCATCGCGAGCCATGTGCCCTGCGAGCACTGCGGCGAGCAAAGGGTCCCCGATGATCTAAGCCATTGCTGGAGCTGTGGTACACCCATGCGCCAAGACTCCAAGATCGAATGTCCCCAGTGCTTCAGTTGGTCGGGTTACAAGGAGGACTTTCCTTGTCAGGTGTGCGGATATGACCTCGCAGCCCCCGCTCCAGAGCCTGTAACAAGCAGCATGGAAAAGGCCAATGGTTCCACGACCGCAGCTACTGTTTCCAATACCCAGGAGCATCCCCCCTCTCCACCTGCTGAAGCAGAAGTCATGGCCTCCTCTCCGGACACCGAAAAAGTGGAGTGCCCAACCTGCTATTCCATGGTCGACCCCGGTCCTAAATGTTCTGTGTGTGACGGGTTACTTTGAATCTGACTTCGTATGGACTTCGTCTCGCTCTCGGAGGAAAACCAGATGCATCGCCAAGAATCCCGAACCCCTCTGACCATCCTTTTGGTCGTACTCCTGCTGCTTGCTCCCGTCACAACGGTACTGGCCTGGCTCGACGCCACTCGCTGGCACTATGTGCTCATTCCCCCAGGAGCAGCTTCACCCACGGACACCCCCTCCGACAACATCCCGATCCAACCGGAGAATCTCCAGCGACTTAAGCAGAGTATCCTTAACATCCGTGTGCCAAACTGTGACGGCACCGGGCTGTCCTCCGGAACGGCCTTCGTTGTGGCCCCAGGATATGTCGCGACAGCGGCTCATGTGGTCAAGGATCACCAAGCCTGCAGCAGCGAGATGGTCTTAGTGGACTATCGAGGTCTCGAATACCCGGCCGAGCTTGCTGGCTACTCCGACGAGACCCAGCTGGACCTAGCCCTCCTCTCCTTCGGCGACCAGGACTTGGCTTCCCTACCCCTCTCCAACTCCTCTCTCTTCGAGCAAGCCGCCGGCGCCGTCGAGGTGATCACCATCGGCTATCCCCCTGGGGCCTCTACGGTGGACGAATCCGCGATCTCCGGGGCAGGATTGATCTCAAGCTTCCGCGACGGAGTCTTCTTCACCTCCGGCATGGACCTCAACCCTGGCAACAGCGGTGGCCCCGTGTTCATCATGACGGACTGGACAGTACTGGGAGTCGCCAGCAAAAAGGGCGACGCGGCCCAAGGGGGCGAGGGCTTGGGGCTCGTGGTACCCAGCTCAGTGCTCGCTCAATTCTATGAGGACCGCATCGGACGACCCCTTTGAGCACAGAAGCACGCTAGGAACTAGTAAGGGGGGATAGATGTGCGCTGGTTACTCTTAGCTCTGTGGCTCGTGGCCGTTGTCGCGACTGTGGTGCCTTTGTTTCTTCCCGAGCCCGCTCAGATCGAGCTCGTGGTGGCAGATTCTACCTTCGGGCAGGATCTCACTGGAGCCGTGGCGACGATTACCGATCAACGCCGTGGGACCGCTCTCTCTCAACCGGTGACATCGCAGGGGGGCTCCCAACGCGTCTGGATCGACCGCATCCAGAGCGGCCCGCAGTCTCTGAAAGTCCAAATTCAGGGCTTCCGCCCCGCGACGACAGAATTCCTAGCCGCCCCCTTAGAGCTCACCCGCCAGGAGGTGGCCTTGGAGTCCTTACACACTCGAGTGTTGGTGGAAGTCGTAGACGGGCGCACGGGCGACCCCTTGCGCGAAGCCCGGCTAGATCAGCCCCCGGCCTCCCCACGCTCCATCGAGACAGGATATGAACTGCTCCTGCCCGAGGGAGACTACCAGCTGGCCGGCGAGGCACCAGGCTATTGCCGAGGCGAGCGAACTCTCGCTACCGCCCCCGGGCAGACCATCCGGCTCCAGCTCCCCCTCTCCCCAGTTCTGACGGCCGGCGAGGCTGCCCGCCTGATTCTTGACTGGGGCGAAAACCCACGAGACCTCGATGCGCATACCCTCCTCGAGCTTTCCGATGCCGAGGTTTCGAAACCTCATGCTTATTTCGGACACAAACAGGTCGAGAGCGATGCCGGTACCCTGCTCGCGGAGCTGGACATCGACTATCTCCACTCCGAAGGCTTTGAGACCACAACACTCTACAACAGCTCCCCGAGCACTTACCGCTACTTCGT
>JAXHTF010000034.1 GCA_034211275.1 Acidobacteriota bacterium | reverse complement strand
GGCCTCAAGGAGTCCTGACGCTGACGCTGGGCGTGGGGCCGGCTGTCCAAGAGGATTTTGTGGAGTATCTCGGGCAGCTTGAAGCTGCTTGATCTGGGGTGGGTTTATGCAACGATCAGGTGGAGTCGGCTCTGGAAAGAGTGGAGCACACGACAAGGACCATCGCTGGTGATATCTATAGTGTTACTGGTGAAGCGCACCGCGTGCGAGAGCAGGTCTGGGAAGACGTTGCTCTTGTCTTGGGGAACGTGTCCGAGCCAGCCCGCCTCGAAGTTCAGCAAGCTTTGACGAAGCATCACCTTGAAGGCTTGGGGGAGTCAGTTTCCGGGGTCAAGAAAGACCTACACGCTCTCGGTTTCTATCGAAGAAGCGAGGAAGAGGCGAAAGAGTTCTCGGACGAGGTCACATGCGCTCTATGCCGCGCTGTAGCCGACTTTCAGACTTCTGCGAAACTAGACTACGTGGACGGGATTCTAGGCCCAAATACGATCGAGCGAATTCGAAGAGAAATAGAGCGCAACAGGTGCGGAGTGCTCAACGGGGCCAATGATGAATAGATCTGCACGGGCGCAGAAAACCCACCTTGAGGCGGACGGCTGTGCCGCTGCTCAGGGTGAGCCCGTTGTACATCAGTGGATATGGATCGAGATACCAAGTGAGTTGATTCCGTGACAAAGACAAACAAGAAGGGAGCGTTGGGTCAGAGCCTCTCCGAGGCCTTTCGTTCGCTCGGGGCCGTGATCAAGAGTTCTTATCAACTGGCTCCGGCTGCGGTCGGCTGCCTCTTGATCGTCGTTATCCCTGGCATTGCATTGGTAGGTCGATGGTCAGAAACCAGACAAGCCACGGTCCTTTTCCTCGTACTCGCGGTAGCCCTTCTGGTCTATTTCAGCACCAAGAACTACGGCGAGGCAGCTCTGGCCCTTGCCGCCGGACTGTTTAGCGTCTATTCCGTCGAGTGGTCGTTGAAGAACTTCCTGTCCTTTGTAGCTATCTGGATCATCTTCTCCGTAGTAGCTTTCCTCTCGTCCAGTGTTCGTCTTGCTTCACGGGTCGAAGACATCTATCGGCAGGCTGCCGTGCTTTCAGCGGGCGCCGATGAGTGGGAGGAGCGAGAAAAGCAACTTCAGGCGATTTCGCGGTTCAAGGGGCTTGGAATGCTGAGCCCTACCGAGAAGGCCGATGTGCTGCGTTTGTTCTCATTTAGGAGGATTCCCGTGCCGCTGATGAAAGCAGCGCTACAGGCGACCGAGACTGTCTCAATAGTGACAAAGGTAGAACCGATTCGCGTCGCTGGACTGATTGCAGACGTTACACGAGCCGCAGAGGTGGCAGGTGACTCTTCTGCTCAGGGTGTGGCCGATTCCGTCGTCCAGACCATGCGAGACGCTGCGGTGGCTCCCTCCGACTTCTTCACCGCTTTTGAGGTGAGCCGGAATCTGATGTTCCGAGAGGATATAGGCGTTGAGCCCTACTTCCTTAATTTGCGAGACGTTCTGGAGGCGGGCGTCCGGCCCGAGCACTCCTACGAACCTCTGAAGAGTAAATTAGATATGCTCGATATATAATATTCGCCTCGAAACGAACGACTGCGCCGCTGCTCAGATTGAGCCCGTCAGCTCCCAGGCTCCCCCTCAACCACCACCCACCCCAGGATCATCCTGCATCGAGTCCCAGAAGTCGACGTCCATCTTCTTGATCTCGATGATCTGCTCGGGTTGCATGCCGAGGCTGAAGTCATAGATGTGCTGAGCGAGCTCCTCGCCGTCGATGAGGACGACGGTGGTGCCTCCGTGGAGGCTGTCGGCGTATTGGATGGCTTCGGCGGAGTATTTCGACGTGGTGATGAAAACGCCTTTCTTGGATCGGGCGACGGCCAGGGCGCCGACGAACTTCTGGATTTCTTCTCGCCCGACGGTCCGATTGCGGGCGTAACGCTTCGCCTGGATATGGAGCCTTCCCAGGCCGAGGATGTCCTCCTTGATCACGCCGTCGATTCCTCCGTCGCCAGCAGGCGGTGTGACGTGGCCGGAATCCTTGATCTCTCCTCCGTAGCCCATCTTCTGGAGTAGCTTGACGACCAGCGTTTCGAACGCCGTGGGGGATTTGCTCAGGATCGTGTCGAGGATTGCGTCGTAGGTGGACTGACGGATCTTTTCGTAGGACTCGTACATCCTCTCTTGGGGCGTCAGGGTCGAATTTCCTTCGCCCGAAAGCTCCCTTGATGCTTGGGATGCTGTTTCGGTCGCCTCCTGCTTGGCCTGTTCGCGCTCGGCCATCCGAGCCCGAATGCGCTCTTTGACCTCATTAGGGCGGTCCAGTAGTCGAAGCCCGTCTGCGTTGATTTGGTAGAGGCCGCGCTTGGGCCGGTCGACGAATTCCGTCATGGCGAGGTAGCTCAAAGCCCAGGTAATGCGGTCGTAGAAGATCGGGCCGTTGCCCGACTCATACATTTGATTGAGGTCTTCCTCGCTCAGGCTGAAGAACTCGGCAAGGGGCTGCTCAAGATCTTTAGCCCTTTTGGGAGATCGGTCGCTGAGAACATTCAGGGCTGGATGCATGATGTCCCAATGTCTCGGTAGTTCCACGATCGTCTCTCCTTGATCTAACGTGAGATTGAAGTCTCGCGAGTGCGCAGCTTTAAGATTCTTTTGGTGTTCAGTATATAGCTGGCGGTGATCCTTCCGATCTGCCTACAGCGCCCCCACAACCATCACCACCCCCGAAACCACCACCACCCCCCCAGCCACCCGCTGCAACCAAACCCGCGCCCGGACCGGAACTTGCCCCGCGGCCCAGCTGATCCCCACCAGCGTCGGTGTCGTGCCCAGCCCGAAGAGCACCATCACCGCTGCGCCCTGCAGGGCGCCCACGAGGGGGGTGGGGGCGGCGGCGCCGGTGGCGGCGGCGGCGGTGTAGGCGGAGTAGAGGAGGCCGCAGGGGAGGAGGCCCCAGAACAGGCCGAGGAGGAAGGGGCCGGCCTTTTCGGCCAGTCGGGAGGCGCGGCGGAGGGGGGTGGCGCTGAGGGCCAGGCGGGACCAGCCGCGTTGGAGGAAGGGGAGGCCCAGGGTGGCGAGGCCGCTGAGGATCAGGACGATGCCGGCGGTGAGGAGGAGCAGGCGGCGGGCGGGGAAGACTTCGACTTCCAAGGCCAGGATGGCGGAGAGAACGGCGAGGGTGGCGCCGATGAGGGCGTAGGAGAGGATGCGCCCGAGGTGCAGCTGGAGGGTGTGGGCTCGGCCGGTCTGCCGCGGGGAGAGCAGGATCACCAGCGGGCCGCACATGCCGGAGCAATGGCCGAGGCCGCCGGCGAGGCCCGCCAGCAACATCAGCACGAAGATCGAATCACTGCCCAACATGCAGCACCCAGTCGGCGACGGGCTCCTCGCCGACGCGCACCGTGGCCTGCCACAGCGAGTGGCCCATGGGGCACGAAGGCAAAGCGATGCGGCCTCCCAGGGTGCCGTCTGCGGTGGGCTGGAGCTGCATCTGGTGCTCGCCCATATCCATGCCGGGCATGGAGAACTCCACGGTGACCCCTTCCGGGCTGATCGCTTCCGGGTCGAAGTCGGTAGCGGTCCCAGGGGCGGAACGAAGGATCAGGAGGAACTCTTCGCCTGGGGCGGGGTAGCGGGGGAGGAGCTCTGCGAGGAGCTCCTGATCTCCGAGGGAGAGGGGGCACGGCTGGGAGCTCAGGTCGCAGGAGCCGGCGCCAGCCACCGGAGCCAGCAGCCTCCAGGAGGCCAGGCCGAGCACGGCGGCGAGGACGAGAAATCCCAGTACGGCCTTGGTTCGATGGTTGTCCATTTGCGTCTCTTCTCGCGCGCTGCTGTTCGCAGAGCAGGAGGCTTAGGACGAGGATATCTCCGCTACTCGGTGGATGTGTACTGCCCCCAGGGGTTTGCGCTTCCGAGGAGCTGCGGCCCGAAGCGCCGAGGGCGCCCCGGGCGGAATTGACCGATCGGCCGACCTACCTTCGAGAGGGGGAGAAGAGCCTACCCCTTGGGGTGAGGACAACGGAGGCGCGCCTTTGCATACTTCTGACGCAGGAAATCGTGTGCTGCGGCCATCGGCTGCGGCGGCGCCCACAGGCTGATTTCGTGGAACGATTTCCTGAAGTTTGACTGAACGTGTAATTCCAGGCATCGCTAGCGACTGAAGGAGTCGACCTTGGGCGAGGATCAAAGATCCCCGAGCCGGCCGGTTTTCTATGTATTTCCGGCCTGGACAAATCGACTGCGGGCCGTCTTGGTGGTGGGCGCTCTGGCGGGCATCATCTTGACGTGTGTCCTGGTCTGGGGCGGATTCTCCCCTTCGACCCTCGCCGTCGGCTATGCCCCGGAGCAGCCCATTCCCTACAGCCACCGGCTGCACGTTGGCGAGCTGGGGCTGGATTGCCGGTATTGCCACAACACGGTGGAGACCGCGGCGAAGGCCGCCCTGCCGCCGGTGTCCACCTGCATGAACTGCCACAACTCGGTGAAGACCGAGAGCGAGCTGCTGGAGCCGCTGCGGCGGGCCGCGCAGGAGGGCACGAGCGTCCGCTGGGTGCGGGTGCACGATTTGCCCGAATTCGTCTACTTCAATCACAGCGTTCACCTGACCGCGGGGGTCAGCTGCGTGTCCTGCCACGGCCGCGTGGACCGCATGGACGTCGTCCGGCAGGAGAAGCCCCTGACCATGGGCTGGTGCCTCGACTGTCACCGGGATCCCGAGGCCCAGCTGCGGCCCCGGGAGCGGATCACCGACCTGGGCTGGCAGCCGTCGGAGGATCCGGCGGTGGTGGGGGCGGAGCTGGCCAAGATTCACGGCATCGTGCCCTCGACGGATTGCTCCACGTGTCATCGCTAGACAGTGTCATCGCTAGACAGGCTCATCGCTAACGCATCCTGAGTTTTCCCTCCGAAGGAAGAAGATGTCTGACTCCACCCGGTCCCAAACCCATTCCCACGGCTATTGGCAGAGCCTTGAGGAGCTAGCTGGCGACGAGGCGTTTGCGCGCAGCCTCGAGCAGGAGTTCAGCGACCAGGCAGATTCGCCGCTGGATTCCATCTCCCGCCGCCGGGTACTGCAGGTGATGTCGGCGTCGGTGGCGCTGGCGGGGCTTTCGGGGTGCCGCTGGCCGGCGGAGGAGATCGTTCCCTTCGATCGCCGGCCGGAGAGCTACCAGCCCGGCAAGATTTCGCGCTACGCCACCAGCCTGGACGTGGCCGGCACCGTGCGGCCGGTGGTGGTGTCGAGCTACGACGGGCGCCCGATCAAGATCGAGGGCAATCCCGGTCACCCGGCCAGCGCCGGGGCGACGGACGCCCTGACCCAGGCCAATCTGCTGGAGCTCTACGACCGCGACCGCAGTCGTCAGCCGGTGATCCGGGCGGACGGGCTGGTGCGCCGGTCGAGCTGGCAGGAGTTCGAGGCGGCGATCCCGGGCCTGATGGCCTCGGGTGCGGAGACTCGGCTGGCGGTTCTCAGTCGTCCCCACGCCTCGCCGACCCTCGAACGCGCCGCCGAGCGCCTTCTGCAGCGCTTCCCGGCGCTCGGCTGGTATGAGTTCGCGGCGAATCGCGGTCCGGAGGAGGCGGAGGGGCTGGAGGCGGTCTTCGGCCGGCCAGTGACCGTCGGCCACGACCTCGAACGAGCCCGGGTGATCGTAGATTTTGACGCCGACCTCTTGGTGGGCCATCCCGAGGGCGTGAGCAACGCCCGGGGTTTCGCCCAGGGGCGGAAGCCGGTCTCTGGAGCGATGAATCGGCTCTATGTCTTCGAGCCGTTGCAGAGCGCCACCGGCGCGGCGGCGGATCATCGGGTGCCGGTGGCGCCGTCGCAGGTCGTCGGCGCCCTCGCGGCGCTGGCGGCGAAGCTGCAGAATTCCGGACGGCTGCGTCGACCGGAGGCCTTGGCGGGCCTCGATTTGGCCAGTCTCGATTTGACCAGCTCCGATCTGACCAGCCCGGCCGGCGACGGCGCGGAGGACTTGAGCGCTACCCTCCAGGCCGCTGCCCAGGATCTCCTCGACCATGCCGGCGAAGGCTTGATCGCCCTGGGGGACCGCTATCCCGCCGCGGCCCATGCCCTGGTGCACCGGATGAATCTGGCTCTGGCCAATGAGAAAGGGAGTGAGCACGGGAATGACGGAGAGCCCGCCCCGCTCCGCTACCGCCCCGCCCCCGAACGCCGGGTGGAGCGGGGGACGCTGAAGGAGCTCACCGCCCGGCTCGAAGCGGGGGAGATCGATTGTCTGCTGATTCTCGACGGCAACCCCGTCTACGACGCTCCGCCGGACCTGGACTTCGCCGCCGCCCTGGACAAGGCCGGCAGCACCGTGCACCTTGGGCTCTCCGCCGACGAGACGGCGGCGGCCTGCCGGTGGCATCTGCCCATGGCCCACGGTCTGGAGTCCTGGGGCGACAGCTGGGATCTGGACGGCCGCCTGTGCGCCACCCAGCCCCTGATTCGCCCGCTCTTCGAAGGACGGACGGCGGCGGAGCTGCTCTCCCTGCTCGCGGACGAGACCCCGAGAACGGCCCACGAGATGGTGCAGCAGACCTTCGCGGAGCTCCGCGGTAGCTCCATTGGGGGTTCCAGCGGCGCCTCCGAGCTCATCGGCGGCAGCTTCAATGGGAGCAAGGCGTGGCGCCGGTTCCTCCACGATGGATTCCTGGAGCTCGACGGGGCTGGTGAAGGGCCCGGCGGAGATTCCGCCCAGCTGGTGAGCTCCATCGCCTGGGGGGATCTGGATCTCGACGATTTCGGGACGAGCGAGGACGACGGCCTGGAGCTGGACCTACGCCCCGATGCCCGGGTGGTGGACGGCCGTTACGCCAACAATGCCTGGCTGCAGGAGCTCCCCGACGCTCTGACCAAGCTCACCTGGGGCAATGCGGCCCTGCTGGCTCCGAGCCTGGCCGACGAGCTCGGCCTCGAGCACGAGGATCTGGTGCGCATCGCGACGGCGGTGGAAGCCATCGAGCTGCCGGTCTTCGTGGTTCCGGGGATGGCGAAGAACACCGTATCCGTCGCCCTCGGCTATGGACGCCGCCAGGTGGGGCGGGTCGGCCGTGGGGGCGACGGGCGGATCGGCGTCGATGCCTATGCCCTGCAGACCTGGGACCAGCGGTGGATCCGCCGCGGCGTGGCGCTGACGGCGGTGGGCGGCAAGGGCACCCTCACCTCGACCCAGAATCATTACGCCATCGACAACCGCGGCAAGGCGGAGCGCGAGCGGCGGGTGGAAGGGCTGGTGCGGGAAGGAACCCTGGAGGATTTCGAGCACCACCCGGAGTTCGCTCAACACCTGGGGATCCATCACCCGCCGCTGATCTCGCTGTGGAACGAGCGGGAGGGCCAAGGGCATCAGTGGGGCATGGCCATCGACCTCAACGCCTGCATCGCCTGCAACGCCTGCGTCACGGCGTGCCAGGCGGAGAACAACATCCCGGTGGTGGGGCAGGAGGAGGTCGGCAAGGGGCGGGAGATGCATTGGATTCGCATCGACCGCTATTTCCACGGCGACCCGGACACCGCCCGCGTCGCCCACCAGCCGGTGGCCTGTGTGCATTGCGAGCTCGCTCCCTGCGAGCAGGTCTGCCCGGTGGGCGCCACCATGCACAGCAAGGAAGGCCTCAACGTCATGGCCTACAACCGCTGTGTCGGGACCCGCTATTGCGCCAACAACTGCCCGTACAAGGTGCGCCGTTTCAACTTCTTCAATCTCAACAAGGACGTCACGGAGCTCGAAGCCCTGGGCAAGAACCCGGAGGTGACGATCCGGTCCCGGGGAGTGATGGAGAAGTGCAGCTATTGCGTCCAGCGTATCGAGCATGCCCGCATCGAGGCCAAGAACGAGGACCGGCAGCTGCGGGACGGCGACGTGGTGACGGCCTGCCAGCAGGCTTGCCCCAGCCAGGCCATCACCTTCGGGGACCTGGCCGACGCCGACAGCGAGGTGGCGAAGCAGCACTCCGATCCTCGGGCCTACGCCATGCTCGCCGAGCTCAACGTCAAGCCCCGCACCGTGTATCTCGCCCGGATCCGCAACCCGCATCCGGATCTGAGCGCTCCGTCGGCCCACGGTGCTGGTGCCCACGGTCCCGCTACCGAGGGGCACTCGTCCGAAGGGCACTCGTCCAATGGTCATGATGGCCAATCGCAGAACTCCGAGCATGAAGGTGGCCATTGAGGATGAGCAGCCTGACCCAGAGCCTGGCAGCGGATCCGCTGGACAACACCGCTGACGACCCCACGCGGCCGACGCCGCTGGTGCTGGGGGACCATGATTTCACCAGCATCACCGAGACCGTCGCCGGCATCGCCGAGCGGCCGCGCCCACCGCGGGCGTGGTACATCGCCTTCGCGGTGACCTCGTCGCTGACGGTGATGATGTTCGCGATGATCGGCTATCTGATCTTCGAGGGCATCGGCGTCTGGGGCCTCAACAATCCGGTGGGTTGGGGCTGGGCCATCGTCAACTTCGTCTTCTGGGTCGGCATCGGTCACGCCGGCACCCTGATCTCGGCGATCCTCTTCCTGCTACGGCAGAAGTGGCGCACCAGCATCAACCGCTTCGCCGAGGCCATGACCATCTTCGCGGTGATCTGCGCCGGCATCTTTCCGGCCATTCACGTTGGGCGCATCTGGGTGGTGTATTGGCTCTTCCCGGTGCCCAATTACCAGGCCATGTGGCCGAACTTCCGTAGCCCGCTGCTCTGGGACGTCTTCGCCGTGGGCACCTACGCCACCGTCTCGCTGCTCTTCTGGTACACCGGCATGGTGCCGGATCTGGCGACCCTGCGGGATCGGGCGAAGACCAAGACCCGGGCGATGATCTACGGGGTGCTGTCCCTGGGTTGGCGGGGCAGTCACCGCCACTGGCACCGGTACGAGAAGACCTACCTGATCCTGGCGGGATTGGCCACGCCCCTGGTGCTCAGCGTGCACTCGGTGGTGAGCTTCGACTTCGCCGTCTCCCAGGTGCCGGGCTGGCATACGACGATCTTCCCGCCCTATTTCGTCGCCGGCGCCATCTTCTCCGGCTTCGCCATGGTGGGCACCCTCCTGGTGCCGGCCCGCAAGTGGTTCGGTCTCCAGAAGCTGATCACTCTCCGCCACCTGGAGAACATGAACAAGATCATCCTCGCCACCGGCTCGATGGTCGGCTTCGCCTACGCCACGGAGTTCTTCATCGCCTGGTACGGCGGCAATCCCAACGAGGCTTTCGCCTTCGTCAACCGGGCCTTCGGGCCCTATGCCTGGGCGTATTGGACCATGGTCACTTGCAATGTGATCGCGCCGCAATTCTTCTGGTTCAAGAAGATTCGGACCAATACGTTGGTGATGTGGATCCTCTACATCTTCGTCAACATCGGCATGTGGTTCGAGCGCTTCGTCATCACGGTGACGTCTCTGAGCCGCGATTTCCTGCCGTCGAGCTGGGATTATTACTCTCCCACCTTCGTCGACATCCTCACCTTCGTCGGCACCTTCGGTCTCTTCTTCACCCTGGTGCTGCTCTTCATTCGCTATCTGCCCATCGTGGCCATGGCGGAGGTGAAAACGGTGATGCCGGCGGCCCACGTCCACGGCGTGAGACGGCCGGTGGGGGATTACCACGGCGACGTGCACCGCCGGCCCCGTAAGCAGGAGGAGAACCCATGAGCGCCCGAACGAGCTCCGGGGATCTCGGGACCTACGGTCTCCTCATCGAGTTCGACGACCCGGAGGAGTTGGTGGCGGCGTGCCGCCAGGTGCGGGACGAGGGTTTCCAGCGCTGGGACGCCTACACGCCGTTCCCCATCCACGGCATGGATCGGGCCATGGGCATCCGCCCGACCCGGCTGCCGTTGCTGATCCTCGCCGGGGGGCTCACCGGCCTCACCGTCGCCCTGCTCATGCAGTGGTGGATGAACGCCGTCGACTATCCCTTCTTGATCAGCGGCAAGCCCCTCTTCGGCCTGCCCGCCAACATTCCGGTGACCTTCGAGCTGACGGTGCTGTTCTCCGCCTTGACCGCCTTCTTCGGGCTGTGGGGGCGGACTGGAATGCCCCGCCTCTATCACCCGGTGTTCAAGAGCGAACGGTTCCGCCGCGTCACCGCTGACCGCTTCTTCATCGTGCTGGAAGCGAGCGACTCGCGCTTCGACCTCCAACGGACCCAGGAATTCGCCGAGTCCCTCGGCGGCGTCCACGTCGAGCGCCTGGAGGAATGAGCATGCCCCGCATCTTGGTGTACTCCGGCATCCTGCTGGCCGCGCTGGCTCTGCTGCCCGTGGCCTGGCTCTACCGCGCCCAGGGGGACCCGTCGGAAAAGCCGCGCTTCCACGTGGTGCCGGATATGGACAATCAGGCCTATCACCGGGCTCAGAGCGCCAGCTCCTTCTTCGCCGACGGCCGCGCCATGCGGCGGCCGGTGGAGGGTACGGTGGCCCAGGGCGAGCTGCGGGAAGACGACGCCTATTACCTGGGCAAAGAGCTCGGGAGGGACGGCGCGGAAGCGTGGGTCGACCGGCTGCCTCGGGGCGTCGACGAAGCGCAGATGCTGCGCGGCCGGGAGCGCTATCAGATCTTCTGCGCGCCCTGCCACGGGGATACCGGCATCGGGGACGGGCCGACCGCCCGCCGCGCCGCCCAGCTGGCGGAGGGAACCTGGACGCCGCCCAGCGATCTGACGGCGGCGGCGACCTTGGCCCGCCCCGAAGGCGAGCTCTTCGACATCATCACCCATGGCGTTCGCACCATGCCGGCTTACGGCGCGCAGATTCCGGTGGCGGACCGGTGGGCCATCGTGGCCTATCTGCGGGCGCTGCAGCGCAGCGCCAACGGTCGTCCGGAAGACGTACCCGCCAGCCGCAGAAGCGAATTCAGGTAGGAGCTCATGGTGTCCCACGATCACCCCACTCCATCACTCGCAGACGACCACCTGACGCTGGACGAGCTCGGGCCGCGGCTGGTCCGCATCTCGGGCGTCCTGGGCTTGATCGGCCTCGGCGCTGCGGTGGCCTTGGGCGCCGCCCGGGGCGACGGCTTCCAGTCCTTCGGCTGGTCCTATCTGCTGAGCTTCGCCTTCTTCCTCAGCCTGTCCCTGGGCGCTCTCTTCCTCGTCGCCGTGGGACACGTCACCGGGGCGGTGTGGAACGTCGTCAGCCGCCGCCTCGCCGAGGTTACGGCGGCCAATCTGACCACCCTGGCGCTGCTGGCGGTACCGGTGCTGGTCTTGGCCCACCGGATCATGCCGTGGGCCGCCGGCACCAGCCACGCTCCCGCCGAGCTTCTCGAGCACAAGGCGGCGTTCCTCGATCTCGAGTTCTTCTACGTCCGCTGGGTGATCTACTTCGCCATCTGGTGCGGCTACGCCTGGTGGTTCTGGAAGCGGTCGGCGGAGCAGGACACCAGCGGTGATCCGGCTCTCAGCGTGCGCATGTCTCGCAAGAGCGGCCTATGCCTGCTGCTCTTTGCCCTCAGCGTCAGCTTTGCGTCCTATGACCTGCTGATGTCCCTCGATCCGTCGTGGTTCAGCACCATGTTCGGCCCGTATTTCTTCGCCGGCAGCTTCCTCGCCTTCATGTGTTTCCTGACCCTGATGACCTTTTGGCTGCAGAGCCGGGGGCGGGTGCGCCAGGTCATCCACGTCGAGCACCTGCACGATTACGGCAAGCTGATCTTCGCCTTTGTCTTCTTCTGGGCGTACCTGGCGTTCAGCCAGTACATGCTCATCTGGTACGCCAACATCCCCGAGGAGACGGCCTGGTTCCTGGCCCGCCAGTCCAACGGCTGGGGCTGGCTTGGGCTGACCCTGGTCTTCGGCCACTTCCTGATTCCCTTCGCCGGCCTGCTGGCGCAGAAGGCCAAGCGCCGGCGGCCTTCGCTCTTGTTCTGGGCGGTGTGGATTCTGGTCATGCATTGGATCGATCTCTACTGGATCGTCATGCCCCAGTGGCGGCCGTCGGCGCCGACTCTGGACTGGCTCGACCTGCTCACCTTCGTCGGTATCGGCGGCATTTTCATCGCGGGCATCGGCCGTCTGGCGTCGAGCCATTCCCTCGTACCGATCCGCGATCCGCGCATCGACGATTCCCTGGCCTTCGAGAACACCTAGGAGCTCTGCCGTGAGCACGAACGACAGGACAATCTCCCTCCTGACCACCATCCTCGGCGCCGTGGCGGCGCTGGTGGCGGTGCTGACGGTGGGCATCTTCCTCCAGGGGTGGACGCAGCGGCAGATGGCGGAGGAGGAGCGCGGCAAGATCTTCGAGCGGCCCTATCCCGAGCTGGAGGCCTACCAGGAAGAGCAGCAGCAGAAGCTCACCGCGGACTATCACTGGATCGACCAGGAGGCGGGGACGGTGCATCTGCCCATCGAGCGGGCCATGGCTCTCGTCTTGGAAGAGCAGGTCGTGGATGAGCAGGCTGGAACGATCGACGCCGGGCCGAGCTCGGAGGAGTCTGAAGAACCAGAGGAGTCAAGAGAGCCAGAGGAGTCGCAGGAGGCCAGCCCATGAGAGCTCAGATGACGGGCGGCACGCTAGCCAGAATCATGCTCCCGATCCCCGCTCTTCTCGCCGCGGCGCCGGTAACCGCCGACGGCTGGTTGCCGGAGGCGGCGGCGCAGGTGGCGGAGACCGTCGACCTTCATTTCACCGTCCTGATGGTCTTTGCGGCGACGGTCTTCTTGGGGCTGCTCTTCGCCCTCGACGTGATCCTGTTCATGAATCTGCGCCGGGACGACGACCAGGTGGGGCGGCAGATGGCGGACCGGGGCCTCTACCGCGGCCTGGCGGTCTTGCTCTCTTTGGTCTTCGTGGTGGCCGTCTTCGCCATGGGCGTCAGAGGCTATCTGGACGCCTCGGTGGCGCCCACCGACGCCCTCACCGTGGAAGCCCTTCGGGGGCCGGAGGGGTTGACCTTCCGCTATTCCGCCGACGTCGAGACGGACGAGCTGCACGTTCCCAGCGAACGCCCGGTGCGCCTCACGGTGCAGACCGCCGACGCGCCGGTGTCCGTCACCATCCCGGCGTTCCGGGTGCGTAGGAACGCCAAGGCCGGGGTCAGTACCGAGGCCTGGTTTGCGGCCAGCCAGCCGGGGAGCTACGAGCTCCTCAGCGCCGGTCCCAGCCTGGCATCGTCTCCCACCGCGCCGGCCGTGGTCACGGTGCACTCGGCGGCGGATTTCGATCAGTGGTTGATGTCCAAGTCGGACATCCTCTTGACCCTGCCGCCCCTCGACGCCGGCCGCGTGCTGGTGGAGCGCAAGGGATGCCTGGTCTGCCACACCGTCGACGGCTCGCCCCTCACCGGGCCCTCCTTCCAGGGGCTGATGGGGCGGGAGAGCCGCTTCGCCGACGGCAGCAGCCAGATCGCCGACGGGGACTATGTGCGCCGCTCGATCCTCGACCCGACCTCGCAGGTGGTAGAGGGTTTCGAGCCGGTCATGCCTCCCTTCGCCGGCCAGATTCGCGACGCGGAGATCGACGCCATCATCACCTATCTCGAGAGCCTGAGCGACGGGGGGGAGGCACTCTAATGGATGCTCGTTCCTGGTGGTCCACCACCGACCCGGTGCGCATCGCGCGCATCCAGCTCGGCGGGGTGCTGGCGGCGCTCCTCCTGGGGGCGCAGCTGGCCTTCGTGCTGCGGGCGGGGCTCTTCGGCTCCGGGGGAGCCTTGGTCAGCGCCGACGCCCTCGGCGGTGCCCTCACCGCCCACGCCCTGGTGCTGGTCTTCCTCTTCGCTCTGCCGGCGCTGCCGCTGGTCATCGGAGGGCTGGTGCTGCCGCCCATGGTGGGGGCCAAGAACTTCGCCTTTCCGGCGCTCAACCGCATCACTCTGCAGCTCTATCTCGCGTCCTGGGTCTTGATCGCCCTGGCGCTCCTCGGGGGATCGGTGGACCGCACGCTGCGCAGCCTTCCCCCTGCCGACGGCGGTCTGTCCTGGCCCCTCGCCGCGGCGGCCCTGGGGCTCCATCTTCTCGGCCTGGCCCTGGTCTGCGGCGCCTTGAATTTGCTGGCGACGGTGGTCTACGAGCGCTCCGAGGATCTGCAGCTGTCGGAGTTGCCGGTGCTGGTGTGGGCCCTGGTGAGCGGTGCTGCGGTGCAGCTGGCGGTGGCGGTGGCCATGGCCAGCCTGGGCCTGCTGCTCTTCCTGGAGAGCGTCACGGGAGCCAGCGTCTTCGGTGCCGGGATGGCGGGAGGACTGGCGCAGGATCCCCTCGCCTACGAGCGGCTCTTCGAGTTCATCCTCCACGCCGGCGCCGCGGTGGTGGTCCTGCCCGCCATCGGCGTGGCCTTCGAGGTCCTCGCCACCTTCAGCCGCAAGGCCCCCGCCGGTGGCCGCTCCAATCCCCTGTCCCTGGCCGCCTTGGCGGTCCTTTCCCTGGGCGGTAGCGGGGTGGCGCTGGTCAACGACGGCACCGCGCCGACGCTCCTGGCTGCCCAGAGCGGCATCAGCCTGCTCGCCATGGTGCCCGCGACGGTGCTCCTCTACAACCTTCTCGCGACCCTCGCCGGCGGCGCCATCCGGCTCTCTGCGGCCTTCCTCCATGCCCTCAACCTGGTGGTGCTGATCACCCTCGGCGGCCTGGCGGGAATCTTCCTGGCCACCCTGTCCACCGGCAGCTATCTCCAGGGCTCCCTCTTCGACACCGCTCAGCTGCACTTCCTCATGGGCGGCGGTGCCGTCGCCGGGTTGATCACCGGCCTCTACTATTGGTGGCCCCTGCTCACGGGCCGGGCCACCAGCGAGACTTTGGGCCGCCTGGGGGCCGCCCTGCTCTTCGGCGGCTATTTGCTCGCCTTCGTTCCGAGCTTGGTCGCCGGCAGCCGCGGCCTGTCGTCCCTGACCGTCTTCTCCAGCGAAGCGGCGGCGAGGCTCGAGCCGGTGAGCGGGCTGGGCTCGGTGCTCCTGATTCTCGGCCTCGGGGTGGTCTGCTGGGATCTGCTGGCCTCGATTCTCCACGAGGTGCCGGCGGAGCCCAATCCGTGGGGAGCCACGACCCGCGAATGGCTGGGGGAGCGCCGGACCGAGGCCTACGATTTTTCCTCCCTGGTCGATGGAGATCGGGCCCGTGAGCCTGAGATGGCTCGTGGGGAGCTCGGCGGCGATTCGAGGGTGACGAGCCCATGAGCCTGGCTGCTCCAGAGCTGCGGGCCACCTGCCCGCTGCCCTCGATGCCGGAGGCGGCGCCTCCGCCTTCGGGGGAAGCCCCGCGGCCCGACGCCTGCGCCCATTGCGGACTGCCCCTGGGGGCCTATTGGCGGGCGGAGGACGGCCCCTTCTGTTGCCGCGGCTGCCGCACGGTCTACCAGCTGATTCACGATCAGGGCTTCGAACGCTATTACGATCTGCGGCGCCGCCCCACCGCGCCGCCGGCCCAGCTGCGGCGCGACAGCCTCAACTGGCTGGACTCCGTGCTGGAGCAGGCGCCGGAGCTCCCCGGCTCCAACCTGCGGCGGCTGCGCCTCGACCTCCAGGGGGTCCATTGCGCCGCGTGTATCTGGCTGCTGGAAAAGCTCTTCGCCCGCCACGCCGGTGCCGGCCAATTGCGTATCAACCCGGCGGTGGGCAGCGTCGACATGCTGTGGGACCCGTCCCAGAGCGACCTGCGGGACTATCTTCACGAGGTCGAATCTTTCGGCTATCGCTTCGGGCCGCCGCGCAAGGCTGCGCCCCGCCGCTCCCGCGGCCTGCTCATCCGCATCGGCATCTGCGCCGCGGCGTCGATGAACGTCATGACTTACAGCCTGGCCTATTACTTGGGGCTGGCGGCGGACGAGACGTCGCTCTTCGAGCTCCTGGGCCAGCTCAGCCTGGGCTGGGCGGTCCTCGCCCTGGCGGTGGGGGGATCACCGTTCATCCTCTCGGCCTGGCGCGGCCTGCGCCGGGGCATCGCCCATCTGGATCTGCCCATCGCTACGGGCATGGTGCTGGCCTTCGCCGGTTCCACCTGGGCCTATCTCGCCCACGGACCCCACGCCGCTTACTTCGACACCATCACCATCTTCGTCACCCTGATGCTGGTGGGCCGCTGGCTTCAGGAGCGGGTGGTGGAACGCAACCGCAACGCCCTCCTCGCCTCCGCCGGCATTGCGGATCTCTTCACCCGGCGCTTCGATGGCGGCATGCCGGAGGCGATTCCCGTCAGCGCCATCGAGGCGGGGGACGAGCTGTGGATCGCTCCCGGCGACCTGGTGCCGGTGGCGAGCATTCTGCTGCACCGGGCGGCGACGGTCTCCCTCGACTGGATCACCGGCGAAGCGGCGGCGGTGGAGACCCACCCCGGGGACGTGGTGCCGGCGGGGGCGTTCAACGCCGGCAGCCGCGGATTCCGCATCACCGCCCGGGAGGACTTCTCCGGCTCCCGCCTGACGGACCTGATCCGCGGCGATCTGATCACCAGCGATGAAGGCGAGCCCAAAGCGAGCTCCGCCCCGGCGGGGGGCGTCGAGGCGTGGTGGAATCGGGTGGCGTCGGTCTACGTCCTGCTGGTCTTTGCGGTGGCGGCGGTGGGCTTCCTGGTGGGGCTGCGGGGCGGCCTTCAGCTGGCGGTGGAAACCAGCGTCGCCATCCTCGTGGTCACCTGCCCCTGTGCCCTCGGCCTGGGCCTGCCCTTGGGCCGCGAGCTGGCCCACGGGAGGCTGCGGGATCTCGGCGTGTTGCTGCGGGACGACGGCTTCCTGGACCGCGCCCTGGCCCTGCGCAAGGTGGTCTTCGACAAGACCGGCACCATCACCCGCGGGCAGCTGCGGCTGAGCCGAGCTTCAGTCGAAGCCTTGAAAGGTCTGGAACCGGCGCACCGCGCCGTGCTGCGGAGCATGGTGGCGCGCTCCAACCACCCGGTGAGCCGTTGCGTCGCCGAGGCTCTGGCTTTCCGTGAGTCAGCGGACGCTGCGCTGGCCTCGGCAGACGCCGGGAGCTCCGTCTCCGCCGACGATCTGCGGGAAGTCACCGGCCAGGGGCTGACCTGGCGCGGAGCAGCGGGGGAGTATCGATTCGGGCGCCCGGATTTCGTGCTCGGCCAGGGGAATTCCGGACTTGGCGAGCCAATGGCCCCGTCCGACGACAACTTTCCGGGGGCAGTGCTGGGCCTCGACGGGGAGGCGCTGGCGGCTCTCGAATTCGAAGAAGATCTGCGCCCCGACGCCTCCTCCGAGGTCGAGGCGCTGCAGGACCTGGGCCTGGCGGTCTACCTGTTCAGCGGCGATACGAGCTCCAAGGTGGCGCGGGTCGCCGATGAGCTGCAGCTGCCGCGGGAGCGCGTGCAGGGGGACCTCTCCCCCGAGCAAAAAGCCGCCGCCGTGGCAGCGCTGGACGAGCACGACACCCTGATGGTGGGCGACGGGCTCAACGACAGCCCGAGCTTCGACGCCGCCTACTGCAAGGCGACGCCGGCGGTGGATCGCGCCATCCTGCCCCAGAAGGCGGATTTCTACTTCCTCGGGGACGGCATCGGTGCGGTGCGCCACGCCATCGAGATGGCCCGCCACCTCCACCGCGTCCAGCGCGGCAATCTACTCTTCGCGGCGGTCTACAACCTTGCCGCGGTCTCGCTCTGTTTCGCTGGGGTGGTGGACCCGGTGGTGGCCGCCATTCTGATGCCCGCCAGCTCCGTCGCCGTGGTGCTGCTGACCAGCCATCGCCTAGCCCGGAGGACGCTGCGATGGACATCCTGATCGTCACCCTCTTCGTCAGCCTTCTGCTGGGGGTGGCCGGCCTGGTGCTCTTCGTGCTGCGCCTGGCCGCCGGCGACTTCGAGCACGGCGACCGACTGTCCCTCCTGCCCCTGGAGCAGGACGAGCCCGAAAACTCTCTCGACGAACAACCCGCCCGAGTACCTTCCAACTCGGGAAGCTGATACCCATCTTTCACTCACGAAAGGCCGATCTCATGGAAGCCTCAATGGAAGCTACGAAACCGATGACCCGACGCATCGTGTACGACGACGCGATCGTTCGGGCCTTCAGCCTCGCTACCATGATCTGGGGGGCGGTGGCGCTCCTGGCGGGCGTGCTCGTCGCGAGCCAGCTCTCCTTCTTCCAGATGAATTTCAACACCAGTTTCCTGCAGTTCGGCCGGCTGCGTCCGCTGCACACCAACGCGGCGATCTTCGCCCTCGTCGGCAACATGATGTTCGCGGGGATCTACCACTCGACCCAGCGCTTGACGCGGGCCCGCATGGGCTCCGACTTCTTGAGCTGGTTCCACTTCTGGGGCTGGCAGCTGATTATCGTCTCGGCGGCCGTCACCTTGCCCTTGGGCCTGACCCAGAGCAAGGAGTACGCGGAGCTGATCTGGCCCATCGACATCGCCGTCGTGCTGGTGTGGGTGGCCTTCGCCGTCAACTTCTTCTGGACGCTGGCGAAGCGCAACGAGAAGAACCTCTACGTTGCCCTCTGGTTCTACATCGCCACCATCGTCACCGTGGCGGTGCTCTACATCGTCAACAACCTCCAGATCCCGACCTCCCTCTTCCACAGCTACTCGATTTTCACCGGCGCCCAAGACGCCCTGGTGCAATGGTGGTACGGCCACAACGCCGTGGCCTTCTTCCTGACCACGCCGATCCTCGGCATCATGTACTACTACCTGCCCAAGGCCGCTGAGCGCCCGGTGTACTCCTACCGCCTGTCCATCGTCCACTTCTGGTCGCTGGTCTTCATCTACATCTGGGCGGGGCCCCATCACCTGCTGAACACCTCGCTGCCGGATTGGGTGCAGAGCCTCGGCATGGTCTTCAGCCTGATGCTCTGGGCTCCTTCCTGGGGCGGCATGCTCAACGGCCTGCTGACCCTCCGCGGCGCCTGGAACAAGCTGCGCACCGACCCGGTGATCAAGTTCTACGTGGTGGCGGTGACCTTCTACGGCATGTCGACCTTCGAAGGGCCGCTGCTGTCCATCAAGAGCGTCAACGCCCTCGGCCATTACACCGATTGGATCATCGGCCACGTGCACTCCGGCGCCCTGGGTTGGAACGGCTTCATGGCGGCGGGCATGCTGTACTGGCTGGTGCCGCGGATGTGGAAGACCAAGCTCTTCTCCAAGCGCCTCGCCGAAGCCCACTTCTGGATCGGCACCTTCGGCATCCTGCTCTACGTCGTTTCCATGTGGATCAGCGGCGTCAGCCAGGGCCTGTTCTGGCGCGCCATGGACCCCGACGGCTTCCTCAAGTTCCCGGACTTCATCGAGGGCTTGGTGGCTTCCCGCTACATGTACCACATGCGCCTGATGGGCGGCCTCGCCTATCTCGCGGGCTGGATCATGCTGTTGTTCAACCTCTTCGCCACCATCCGCGCCGGTAGCCCGGCGAAGGTCGAGATCGAGGTTCCGATGGAGCGCGCGAAGGAGCCGGGTTTCTTCCGGCTGGTCTTCTCGCCGCCGGTGCTGGTCTCGCTGGTGGTCATCCTGGCGACCATCGTGCTCGGCGTCTCGGGCATCGTGGCGAGCATCGTGACGCTGGTGCTCATCGAGATCCTGGTGGTGGGCATCATCCTCGTCTACGCCAAGAACCGCTCCGGTGGCAACTGGCACGATTTGATCGAGCGCAACTGGGCCGCCTTCACGGTGCTGGTGCTGGTGGCGGTGCTCATCGGCGGCCTGGTGGAGCTCATCCCCACCATCGTCAAATACGGCAAGGCGGATGCGGCCATGGTCGCCCACACCCAGCCGCCGGAGCAATACGACTTCATCCAGCGTCCCTACAGCCCGCTGGAGCTGGAAGGCCGGGACGTCTACATCGCCGAAGGTTGCTACGTCTGCCACAGCCAGATGATCCGCACCTTCCGCCACGAGGTGTTGCGCTACGGCGAATACTCCCGCCTCCAGGAGTTCGTCTATGACACGCCCTTCCAGTGGGGGAGCAAGCGCACCGGCCCGGATCTCCACCGCGTCGGCGGCAAATACGCCAACCTCTGGCACTACCTCCATCTCCAGGACCCGCGTTCCACTTCGCCGGGTTCCAACATGCCGAGCTATGACTTCCTGGCCGAAACCAGCGTCGATCAGGCCGGCACCGCGGTCAAGATGAGGGCGCTGCAGAAGATCGGCGTACCCTATACGGAGGAGGAGATCGAGGACGCCATGGCGATGCAGCAGAGTCAAGCCAAGCTGATCACCGACGACCTGGCGGCGCAGTCGGTGGACCTCGACCCCGGCTCCCAAATGACGGCGTTGATCGCCTACCTGCAACGCTTGGGACGGGGCCCGCAGCCCATCGGCCCGGAACCGATGGTGGCCGCCGGGCCTCCAACTAGCGGGTCCCCGGAAGCGGCGGATCCGGATCCGGCCCCGTCCGCAGATGCTGACCCGGCGGAGCCAGCCTCCGCCAGCACGGCCTCGGCCTCGGGAGGAGAGTGAGATGTATCAAGAGTTCTACGCCAACAGTCATCTCCTGATCCTGCCCATCATCGCCTTGGGGCTCTTCGTGGCGGCGTTCATCGCGATCCTCTACTGGGTCTTCGTTCAGCTTCGCCACAGCTCCATGCCCGAGTACATGGCCCACCTCCCCCTGTCCGACGGCTCCGTCGTCGACGTAAGCCCGGAGGATTCCACCGATGAGTGAACAAGACAAAGTCCGCGAACATACCTACGACGGCATCCAGGAGTTCGACAATCGGCTGCCGAATTGGTGGTTGTGGATCCTCTACGGCTCCATCGTCTTCTCCGTCGCTTACTGGATCCTCTTCCACACGCTGGCGGTGATCCCCCATCCCACCGGCCGCTACGAGGCCGACATGCGGGCGGCGGAGAAGGCCCGCCTGGCTCAGCTGGAAGCCGGTGGCGTGACCAACGAGAGCCTGGCGATGATGGCCACCATGGAAGACGCCGTGGCGGAGGGTCGCTCGCACTTCCAGACCTATTGCGTGGTCTGCCATGCCGATCAGGGCCAGGGCCTGGTGGGCCCCAACCTGACCGATGAATACTGGCTCCACGGCGGCTCGCCGATGGAGATTCGGCAGACGATCATGGAGGGCGTTCCCTCCAAGGGCATGGCCGCCTGGGGCGGCCAGCTCGGGCCGCGCCGCGTCGAGCAGGCGGTGGCCTATCTGCTGACCATTCGCAACACCCACGTGGAGGGCCGCCCGCCGGAAGGCGATCTCTATGTGCCGGGAGGCGAGGTGTCGGAGCAAGAGGCCGAGGGCGACGTCGCCGGCGGCGAAGCCGTCGATTCCTCGGACGAAGGCGCCGACACCCCAGATGGGGAAACCCAAGATGTCGTGGAAGGGGAGGCGGCCAGCACCTAAAACACCCAGTACCTAGAACACCCAGTTCTTAGACCACCCAATATCTAGAACACTGGGATCAGACCTGAGCCCTCTTGCTCTTGCGAGGGGCTCGGTTTTTCGTCGTCGAACGTCGGTGATCCTTCCATCACCTGCAGTTCTCACCTCGATTCAACGCGAGAGATTCTCGCTGTCGCCGCGGCCGGATTCGCACCTTGGATTCCTAGCTCGAGAAGGCCCCGGCGACCGAAAGGACGAGACCGATGTCAGCGACCGGCCCATCAGCCAGCGGAAAGCCATCCAGCGGCGCAGCGGCGCAGCGGCGCCCGGACCTGGATACCCTGTACTCCATCAACGCCGACGGATCGCGGAACTACCTGCACCCCGCGGATGTTTCCGGCCGTTGGCAGAAACGCCAGACCTACATCTGGGCGGTGCTCATCGCGATCTACGCCGGGCTGCCCTGGATCACCATCGGCGGCCACCCCGCCATCCACATCGACCTGGCGGCGCGCCACGCCTACCTCTTCGGCCTGACCTTCACCAATCAGGATTTCTTCCTGATGTTCTTCCTGGTCACCGGCGGCGGCTTCGCCCTCTTCGTCACCACCGCTCTCTTCGGCCGGGTGTGGTGCGGCTTTGCCTGCCCCCAGACGGTGTTCATGGAGGGCGTGATCCGCAAGATCGAGCGCTGGATCGAAGGCCCCCGCACCACCCGCATCCGGCGCAATGAGGGGCCCTGGACCTTCGACAAGGCCTGGCGCAAGATCACCAAGAACGTGGTCTTCCTGCTCATCGCCTACCTGGTGGCCCACATCTTCCTGTCCTACTTCATCCCCATCCGCGAGCTCCTCGGGGTGGTCCAGCGCCACCCCGGCGAACATATGCTCGCCTTCGGCTGGACGATGTTCTTCACCCTCATCTTCTTCATCGATTTCGCCTGGTTTCGGGAGCAGACCTGCCTGATCATCTGCCCCTACGGCCGGCTGCAATCCGCCCTCATCGACGAGGACACCATCATCGTCGGCTACGACGCCGAGCGCGGCGAGCCGCGGTCCAAAAAGAAGAACGAGGGGGGAGACTGCATCGACTGCTTCCGCTGCGTCGCCGTCTGCCCCACCGGCATCGACATCCGCAACGGTCTACAGATGGAATGCCTCGGCTGCACCCGCTGCATCGACGCCTGCGACGACATCATGCGCAAGGTCGGCAAGCCCGAAGGCCTGGTGCGCTACGACTCCCAGCGCGCGTTCGAGGGCGGCCCCAAAGCCTCGCTGGCGCGGCCGCGGGTCTTTCTCTACGCCATTCTCGCCCTCATCGGCGTGGCGGTGGCCACCGTCACCATCGCCGGCCGCGATCCCTTCCAGGCCAACGTCCTGAGAGCCCGCGGCGTGCCCTACACCCTCGAGGGCGAGCGCATCCGCAATCTCTACTCGATCCACCTCCAGAACAAGACCGACGAGCCCTTGACCCTGGAGATCGAGGGCGACACCACCGCCAAGCCGAGCATCGAGTTCCTCATCCCCCAGCCCAGCGTCGCGCTGCAGCCTCTGGAGGATCACGAAGCTCCGGTTTTCGTCTATCTAGGCCGGGAAGATTTCGACAGCTCCTTCCCCCTGGAGCTCGTCGTGACGGATCCGGAGACGGGGGAGAGCAAACACCTCACGGTGACCTTCCGAGGCCCATGACCTTCCGAGGCCCATGACTTTCCGGAAGCCGTGACTTTCCGGAAGCCGTAACCTTCCGGAAGCCGTAACCTTCCGAAGACCTGATCTCCCGAGGACTTCCCCTTATGCGAGCGTGGCTGCGAAAGAACCCCTGGATCTGGATTGTGATTCTGATGGCACTCTTCATCCTCGGCGACATCATCTTCGTGAAGATCGCCCTGGATCTGCCGCTGGAAGAGATCGCGAAGTAGTTCGCAATAGAAGAGAGTCCGAGTTCTCTGTCCGGGTCTTGACTGGGCGGAGGGCTCAGGATCCCTGCGCGTCGTCGTCCCTGGCGATGGCCCGCTCCACCAGGCTCCGCAACTCCTGCATCTGCAGAGCTCCGAGCCCCTGTCCCACATAGGACGCGCCGTAAACCAGGGCGCTGAAGACCACTCCGACGGGGATCAGGTAGAGCCCCCAAGGCTCGGAGTCCACCATCCACTGGGAGATCCCGAACATGGCGCAGCCGATGGCCAGCGCCACGCTGGTGGCGTAGAGGGCGAGGTAGAGGGTCCAGACATGGGGATGAGGACCGAACCGAGCCCGCAGCACCGTCCCGTCCCCCTCCTCCTGCGCTTCCGCATCGATGGTCAACTGCGGCGCCCAGAAGCGAATCTTCTTCTCGTTCAAGGTCAGCTCGATCCGCCCCGAGTCGAGCACCAACCCCAACACATCCTCACTCCCGTCGACCCGCTTCCGCAGCCGCTCCAGCACCGCCCCCAACGGCAGCTCCGTCGTCAGCTCGAACCGCGGTCGCAAATGCGCCCGCCGGTCGAGAGAAGCTGGCCGGGGATCGTCTCTAGCACCTGGGGAGAGAGTGGGCATTGTGGTGGGGATTTTAGCAGGCGAGGCGACCCCGAGGATCGCCCCTACCGGGCAAATCACCGTTCTTGAGGGCGGGTTCTTTCGACGAGACAGTAGCGGCAGGCCTGGTGCCTGCCCAGGCCTCTACATCCCCAGCCGGCAGAGCGGAATCTGCGTGCACTGGTAGATGAAGCCCCCCTGCTGACAATCGAAGTTGTCATTGCACGCCGAGCAGTCGTGGGAGCACAGGCACCCGAAGGTGGTCGAGCAGGGCCGTGCGGAGACCGGGAGCTGCTCCTGGAGCAAGGTCCCAAAGCTGCTGCTCAGCTCCCAGGACGCGGTTTGACCCACGGCTGCGGCGGTCTGGTCAGGGAGAACCTGGGTTGCGTCGGGCAGGACGGTGGTGGTCTCGGCTTCGGCAACGGCCGGGGTACTCCAGCAGACGGCCACGAGGGCGCAGGCGAGCAGGATCAGCGGGAGGTGCTTCATAGGATTTCCTCCAAGAGTTGAGATGTTCCTGCATTTATAGCACGTGGAACTTCGTAGAGTATTGGGGGCTGGATGCGATGGCAGGCCTCCCCGCCTTCGACGACGGAGCGTCTTGCGACTGCGTTGCCCTGGGCCACCGCCAGCTAGGAGCTCGCCCGTACCGCGGGGCAGGATATTTCCCAGTCAAATTAAGCAGTATTTTATTTCTTCAAATGCAGTAGTAGAATTTCAGGCAACTCCAACCAGCCCCGGAGGGGCGAAGGCATCTAGCCCGGGGCGCGAGCCCCGGGTTTGGGAGTATCAGAAACGAAAGCCCCGGAGGGGCGACAGCACTCTATTCGGAACCAAGCGCATCATCATCGGTGGCGGACGTTGCAAAAGGAGCTCGTGGAGCTGCTCGAGTTGAACGACATCGACTACGATAAGGACCGTATCTGGAAGTGAGGCCGGGAGAAGATCGAAGGGTGTTGGAGCTCCGAGGAGAAGCGAGGGTTCCTGTCGCCCCTCCGGGGCTTGGGGTTCCTTCGGGGCGGGTACCCGGGGCTTGCGCCCCGGGCTAGATGCCTGCGCCCCTCCGGGGCTAGAGGGTCTTCGGGTTGCGAACCGTTTCGCCCCGGGCTAGATGCCTGCGCCCCTCCGGGGCTCCGCCGTGTCGAAAGGGCGGATTCTTGTCTCTGCCGGTCCGGTCACGCTCTCCGCTTGTGTCAGGGTAGTTGCCGCCACCATGCCCGCCCCCGACTACACCCAAATCACCTTCCAGCGCCTCCCCGAGGTCAGCCCGGACGCTCTCATCGCGCTGATGAACGATCCCGACGTCCGCCGGCATCTGCCGCTAGCCCGAGGACACTTTGGAGTGTCCGATTGTGAGCGCTTTGTAGCTGCGAAAGAGCAGATGTGGAAAGAAGCGGGGTATGGGCCCTGGGCGTTTGTTCTCGAGGGGGAGCTCGTAGGCTGGGGTGGTTTGCAGCCGGAGGGGGACGATGCGGACGTGGGGATGGTGCTGCATCGGGCCCATTGGGGGGCGGGCAGGGTTCTCTACGAACGGATTCTGGACTATGCCTTCAGGGAGCTGGGACTGGAGTCCGTGATCGCGCTACTTCCCACCAGCCGAACGCGAGTCGCTGCTCTGCGGCGTCTCGGCTTCCGGGAGGACGGCCAAGCCCTGATTGGCGAAGAGCCGTTCAACCGGTACCGCCTGCTGCGGAGGGATCGGAGGCGGTAGCCTTGGCCCTTGACCACGGAGTCGTTGGACTCTTACTGTCGGCTTGTGTCTGCGGCTCCGGCCATCTTCGCCGTGCTACGAGTTTTCCGTGAAATCCGAGCTTCCCAACGACACAGATCCCGCCACCGAGACCATGCTGATTGAGGGATACCGAGCCATGTCGGTTACCCAGAATTCGGAGCGGGTGCGCCAGCTCACCAGGGTCGTGCAGGAGCTGGCGCTAATCAGTATTCGTCGCCGACACCCGGACGCCGACGAGCGAGCGCTGGCTCTCCGATTGGCACCGCGCTGGATTGAGCCGGATCTCATGGAGCGAGCCCTTGGTTGGGCCTCCGACGACGCTGGTTATTGATGCGCATCGGGTGGATGTCGGTGGCAACTGCCCTGGCGCTGCTGCCGTTCTCGGGCTTTCTGGGCGTCGCGGTCATCGAGTTGCTGCACCGTTGGATAGATGTCGACTAGGATCTTCCCCGGTAGCTCTCTCGCGCGAGGTAGGAGCGCCGACTAGTCAACCCAAGACCACCCCATGAAGATCCTCCCCCACTACTTCAGCACCAACGGCCCCGGGGCGGCGCTGGCGGTGGTGCCGGACGGGCTGGTGGCGCAGGTCGAGTGCTATGGCTTGGCAGATAGGGAAGCCGGTGTCGAGATCACTCCGGAGACGGTCTTCGACTTGGCTAGCGCCAGCAAGATGTTCACGGCAACGGGGGTTGTCTTGCTGGCCGAGGAGGGCCGCCTGGACTTGGCGACGCCGGTTGTCGAGGTTCTGCCGCAGCTCGAGCATTCGGGCGTTGGTCGGCCCATCACGGTGAGGGATCTCCTCTGGCACACCTCCGGCCTGCAGGACTATCTGCAGGACGGCATGTACACGCCGCCTGAAGAGGCTTCCGCGGAGTTCGTGGACCAACAACTGCCGGCGTGGATGCGGGAGGCCCGGCCTGGGGTGAGCCACAGCTACTCCAACACCAACTACTTCCTGCTCTCGAAGGTTCTAGAAGCCGCTGCGGGTTGCTCCTACTCGGAATTTTTGAAGGCCCATCTATTCGCTCCTCTGGGCCTTCGCGACACCTTCGTGGCGGGTGGTAGAAGCGAATCGAAAGGGATCGCCAAGGGATATCGAAACTTCGGCTACGGCCTGCCGCTCTTCGAGCTCTCGGAGGAACTCGCTCTGGATACCGTGGGGGACGGCGGCGTCTTCAGCTCTCTGCGGGATCTGATGGCCTGGCAATCGGCTCTGTGGAAGGGTGAGCTGGTGAGCGAGGCTTCCTTGAAGCTGATGCAAACCCCCGGGCACTTGGATTCCGGCGAGGCCTTCGACTACGGGCTGGGACTGCAGGTCGAGCGGAGCGACGACGGGCGGGTCTGGTGCGGCCACGGAGGCAGCTGGACGAGCTCGACGGTCCTGGTGGGACGATATGTGAAGGAGGAGACGAACCTGACCCTTCTATCGAACGAGTTCATGGCCCCCGTTGAGCGAATCTCCCAACGGGCTCTGGCTCTTGGAGAGGACCCGGAGATCACCCCCCAATCAACAACCCCGCAATCGTAGCCGTCAGCCACGAGGCAATCGCTCCACCGAACATCGCCTTCAAGCCCACCCGGGCCAGGTCCTTCTTGCGGTTCGGGGCGATGGCGGCGATGCCGCCGATCTGGATGCCGATGGAGGAGAAGTTGGCGAAGCCGCAGAGGGCGTAGGTGGCGATGATGGTGCCGCGGTCGCCGAGGGTGCCTTCCTGGATGTAGGTGCCGAGGGTGCCGAAGGCGACAAATTCGTTGAGGGAGAGCTTGATGCCGAGAAGATTGCCGACCTGGGCGGCGTCCTGCCAGGGCACGCCCATGAGGAAGGCCAGGGGACGCAGGACGGTGCCGAAGAAAGTTTGCAGCGAGCCGGGGAAAATGCCGGCGAACTCCCCGACCGCGGGGGACATGCCGGCGGTGGCGTAGGCGATGTACTCGCCGCCCAGGAGGCGGCCGTCGATGAGGCTGTCGAGCCAGTTGAGGAGCACGTCCGCCACCGCGATGAGGGCGATGAAGCCGAGGAGCATGGCGCCGACGTTGACCGCCAGCTTGAGGCCGTCGGTGATGCCGTTGGAGGCCGCCTCGATGACGTTGCCGCCGGCTTCGATGTCCGGCAGGCGGACGTCGCCGGCGGTTTGGGAGTGCTCCTTCTCCGGGAAGATGATCTTGCCCACCACCAGCGCCGCCGGGGCGGACATGACGCTGGCGGCGATGAGGTGGCCGGCGGGGACGCCCATGGCGATGTAGCCCGCCAGCACGCCGCCGGCGATGGTGGCGAAGCCGCCGACCATGATGGTCAGCAGCTCGCTGTCGGTCATGTCGTCGAGGAAGGGCTTGATGAGCAGCGGCGCCTCGGTCTGGCCGACGAAGATGTTGGCGGAGCAGGAGAGGGTCTCGGCGCCGCTGGTGCCGATGGTCCAGCGCATGAAGTGGCTCACCGCCTCGATGACTTTCTGCATCAGGCCCAGGTAGTAGAGCACCGCCATGAAGCCGCCGAAGAAGACGATGGTGGGGAGCACCTTGAAGGCGAAGAGGAAACCGAAGCCGGGCCAGGCGCTGCCCTCGCCGGGGAAGAAGTATTGCGGATCGGCGAGATTGCCGAAGAGGAAGGCGGCGCCGTAGTCCGAGAGATTGAGGAATTCGGCGACCTTGCCGCTGATGCGCTCGAAGATGAGCTCGCCGTAGAGACCGGAAACGATGAGCCACGAGGTGCCGCAGACGATGAGCAGGGCCCCGGCGTAGCGCTGGGCGCCGGCAGCGAAGCGCCAGCGGCTGTTGACCAGCAGGAAGAGCAGCAGGCCGGCCATGAGGAAGCCGATCCAGTTGCTCGGAATCGCGGTGAGGCCGGCGCCGACGCCGAGGAAGAGGGTCAGCTGGATCACCAGGGCCGGGCTCAGGCGGCGGGAGGGGGGAGCGGGAGGAGCTTGGGGAGCCTCCTCGCCGTCCGCCGCCGCGCTCCGGGCGGCCTCCGCTGCCTCCGGCTCGCGGTCGCGCAGCAGGTAGGCCACCAGGAGGGCGGCGAAGACGCCCATGCCGACGAAGCTCCAGAAGTCTTCCCGCAGGATGATCAGAGCGAAGAGGAATTGCAGGCCCAGACCCCAAACGAGGATCCGCACCGGCAGATCGCGGCGGTGGTAGGACATCAGCCAGGCGATGCCGAGCAAGGTCACGAGGCCGACGAGGCTAATCCAGCTCATGGTAGTTCCCCCGAGCCCAATCGCCGGAAGGCGAAGGTGGCAGGTCGCGAGTTCACGGGCGTTCGGCGGCTGACTTTACCATCGCTCTCGCGACGGCGGGAATGACGAGGCCCGGCAGCCAAAGGCTCTCAGCGCGCGGTAGCCGAAGCCACGGAGCGGTCCGGGGCGGCGAGGAAGGGCTCGACGGCGCGGAGAAAGGCCTCGGGCTGTTCTTCCATGGGGGAGTGGCCGCAGTCGGGGAGGGCCACGAAGCGGGCTCGGGGCATGCGCTCGGTGGCGGAGCGGCCGGCCTCGACGCTGATCAGCTGGTCCTCTTCCCCCCAGATCACCAGCACCGGGACGGTGAGGTCCTCGTAGGTGATGGGGGCCTTCTCCTGCTCGTGCACCAGGGGGGTGGAGAGGCCGCGGTAGGCGCGGGCGGCGCCCTCGATGCGCAGGCGTTCCAGGTATTCGTCCACCACCTCCGGACTCACCGCCTGGTCGTCGTACCAGGCCCGCTCCAGGACCCGGCGCACCGTTGGCGGTCGCAGGGCGTAGATGCGGGTGAAGAGCCAGGTCACCGGCGGGAGCGCCGCCACCGGCTTGCGCCGGCGGAGGGCGTAGTCGGGGGCGGTGCTGTCCGCCAGCACCAGCGAGCGCACGCGCTCGGGATGGCGCACCGACAGGGTCATGGCCAGGCCGCCGCCGTAGGAGTGGGCCATGAGGTGCGCGCGATCGATGCCTAGCTCATCGAGCACGCGGAGGATCAAATGCACCTGGGCGTCGCGGGTGTAGAGCTCCAGGTCTTCGGGGCGCTCGGTGAAGCCGAAGCCCCGCAGGTCGAGGGCGATGACCCGGTAGCTCCGGGCCAGCTCCGGCAGTACCTGACGCCAGCTGTAGGTAGAGCCGCCGAAGCCGTGGATCATCACCAGCGGCTCGCCGCTGCCCTGGGCCTCGACGTAGACTCGATGGCCGTCGATGGACAGCAGATTCGACGCCGGCAGGTCCTCGACCACGGCCTCGTAGGGCTGGAGGGAGACGCAGCCGCTAGCGCCGAGGAGGCAGAGGGCGGCAAGGCAGAAGAGCAGGATCAGCCGAGGGAAGGCGTCGGATTTGGCAAGCATGGGAAGGATTCGTCGCATGGAGCGGTTCGAAAGAGTGTGGCCGGGAGGTGGGCTCCGGGCGATGTGGAATGAGCTGGCCCGAACAATCGGTGGCGGCCAGTGGACACTTCAGTTTATCATCACAAAGGTATCGATGCGCGCGGTCAACTCTCACATCTTTCGTCCCTTTCCTCGCTTGCGAATCCCTACTTCTCTCCAGGTTCTCCTCGCCGTCGCACTCCTCGCCGGTGGCCTCTGGGCTGGTCCCGGGGCGGCGGCACCGGCGGCGCCGCCGGTGCTTTCGGCGGGTACTCCGCCCCCGCCGTCGGCGGTGCCGCCGGTGCCTACGCCGGCGCTCAAGGCCGGGCTCAACTCGAAGGTCCGGGCTTCCCGCAGCGCCGCCCAGCAGGTGGGGGTGCACATCGTCGACCTGGCCACCGGCGAGCCGGTCTACACCTACCGGGCGGACCGCAAGTACATCGTCGCCTCCAACACCAAGCTCTTTACCACCGCCGCCGCCCTCGATCAGCTGGGGCCGAGCTTCGTTCACCGCACGCCGTTTCTGGCCCGCGGCGAGCGTCGGGCGGGGCGCCTGGAGGGGGACCTGGCGGTGGTGGGGGCGGGAGACCCGAATATCTCCGGCCGCCAGCACTTCGGCGATCCCCTGGCGGTCTTCCGCTCCTGGGGCCGGGCCCTGCGCGCTAGCGGCGTCCGGACCGTGGACGGCAACCTCTATCTCATCGACGGCCTCTTCGATGACACCTTGGTGCATCCGGATTGGCCGCGGGATCAGCTCACCCGCTGGTACGAGGCGCCGGTGCATTCCCTCTCCTTCAATGACAACTGCGTCCTGGTGCGGGTGTGGCCGTCGGCGCGGCCCGGCGGGCCGGCGCGGGTCGAGGTGGTGCCGGATCTGGGCATCTTCGAGGTCGAGAACAGCGCCCGCACCGCCAGCGGACGCAATCGGGGGACGGTGCACATCGACCGCAACTGGGGCACCAATGTGCTGACGGTGCGGGGGACGGTGCGGCGGGGACCGTGGCCGGTGGAGAAGTGGGTCTCGGTGCACGACCCGAAGCAATATTTCGCCTCCGCGCTGCTCCAGGCCCTGGGCGACGAGGGGGTACGGGTCACCGGCAAGGTCTTCGCCGCCGATCGCCTGCCATCGGGGCGTTGGAACGAGGTGGCGGAGCACCAGAGCTCGCTGCTCACCACCCTCGAAGTGATCAACAAGCGGAGCCAGAATTTCTATGCCGAGGCGTTGCTCAAGACCCTCGGGGCGAAGCGCTGCCAGCAGGGAGATTGGCAGGGGGGCGTGACGGCGGTGGAGGAGTTCCTGTGGTCCGCCGGGTTGGATCTCGACGCCGTGCAGCTGGCGGACGGATCGGGCATGAGCCGGCAGAATCAGGCGACGCCGAAGTTGATGACGGATTTGCTGCGGCACATGTTCTTCCACCCCTGGGGCCGGGAGTATGTGGCCACCCTGCCCTACAGCGGCGAGGCTGATCTGAGCTGGCGCAAGCGGCTGGCGGAGCCGCCGTATCGGGGCAATGTTTTCGCCAAGACCGGCACCCTCAACGGCGTCTCCACCCTCAGCGGTTACGCCAAGGGCGCCTCCGGCCGGCTGTATGCGTTCTCCATCCTGTGCAACGGCACCCGCGGCAGCTGGCACGCCAAGCGCGCCCAGGACGCCATCCTCCGGGCGCTCATCGATCACGGGTAGGTCGGGGGAGGGGAGGGGCTTGGAGGCCCCGGCCGTGGTAATCTTCCTATAGTCCGGCGATGGTCGGACGCACCCTGCACCCACCCCACCTTTTCCCTTTCGGAGCCTCCCCCCGTGACCCCAGCCACCACCAGCGCAGACCCGCGGATGCTGATGAAGAAAGTCGAGCGGGCCGTCGCCACCATCGGCGAGACCGACGATTTGCTCAAGACCGTGCATCGGTTGGCGGAGCAGTTGATCGCCGAGTTCCGCGACGAGTTGGGCATCTACGGCGGCCGGCTGTACCAGCGGGAGAACGGTAGCTATGTGCTGCGCCGCACCTTCGGGGATGCCAAGCCGCTGGCGCCGGGGCTGCGGGTGCCCAGCACCTATCCGCCGCTGGAGCTCTGCTGCCTGCGGGGGACGGCGTTCATGGACGCTGACGATCCGTCGCTGGATCCGGAGCTGGAGACCACCCTGGGGGTGCACGAGTTCGCTTGCGTCGAGGTGGGGGACGAGGAGTACGTGCTGGCCTTCAACGTCGCTCCCGGCTACAACCGGGAGGACATCCTCTTCTCCCTGGGCATCCTGCGCCACGCCATCAGCCAGCAGATCCGCCACCAGCGGCTGCAGGAGATCTTCCGGGAAGCGCGCAAGATCCAAGCCTCCCTGCTGCCGCGCAAGGCGCCCCGCTATGGCGAGTACGACGTCTACGGCCGCAACGAGCCGATGAAGAGCGTCGGCGGCGACTACTTCGACTACATCTCCATCTCCTCCAAGATCATGGGCGTCGCCATCGCCGACGTCTCCGGCCACGGGCTGCCGGCGGCGCTGCAGGTGCGGGATGTCTACACCGGCCTGCGCATGGGCGCGGAGCGCGATTTCAAGATGGTGCGCACCATCGAGCGGCTCAACCGCATCATCCATCGCAGTACCCTCACCAGCCGCTTCGTCTCGCTGGTTTATGGGGAGCTGGAGGTCAACGGCAACTTCATTTACGTCAACGCCGGCCACCCGCCGCCGATCCACCTCAAGGCCGACGGCCGCCACCGCTGGCTGCGCGAGGGCGGGCCGGTGCTCGGCCCGTTACCGGAAGCCTCGTACGAAAGAGGCTTTGTGCGGGTCGCCCCGGGGGATATGCTGATCCTCTACACCGACGGAATTGTGGAGAGCTATGGCGACGGGGATGAGGACGCCGATGAGGAATTCGGTTCCCGCCGGCTTCTGGAAGTGGTCCGCCGCCATCGAGGGCGTTCGGCGCGAGAGGTGGTGGATGCGGTCTTCGCCGGGGTGGAGAAATTCGCGGCGGGGCGCCAGGTGATGGACGACCGCACGGTGGTGGTCATCTCCTTCCCGGAACGGCCTTCGGAGCAGATGGCGGCGGAGGAAGGTTGAGCCGCAGCGATGGGAGGGGTTCGCAGGTACGAGTGAGCTGGTAGATTGAGGTCATGGGAGAGTTCAAAGGCATCGGCAAGGCGCTCAAGGTGCTGCGCATGCAGGCCGGGCTGAGCCAACAACAGTTGGCCCGGCGCTCCGGGCTGACGGCTCCGATGATCAGCAACTACGAGCACGGGAAGGTCGTGCCCCAGATTCCCAGTCTCGACAGCATTCTCCAGGCCCTAGGGCGGGATCGCTTCGACCTGTTGGAGGCTTTGGAGGAGGTCAACGACCGGCCGCCCCGGGACCTGCGTCCCTTGCAGCCGCGGGAGCCGGAGGCGACGGCGTTGGAGCGTCTGGGGCTGACGGACTTGAGCGCCGAGGAGCGGGGAGCCTACCTCGAGATGCTGCGCGGGATCTGCCGGCTCATGGCGATTCGCCGCCGCCGGTAGCCAGGGCTCCAGCTTCTCAGAAGCGGATATGCCCCGCCCTCATCAAGCGGAAGAAGAGCACCAGCGCATCGATTTCCGGCATCGGGCTGATCTTGAGGATCGACTTGATGTCGTAGCGACCGTCGATGCGGGTGAGCAGGAAGCCTTCCTGGGCGGAGACGTTGAGGCTGGTGAGCTCTTCCATGGGCACCGCCAGCTTGGGCACCTTGTCGACGGTGAGGCCGCCCCGCTCCAAGGACCGCCGGATCTGCTGCTCGGCGGAGGCCACCGCTCCTTCCAGATTGCGGTCGTCGGGGCGAAGGCTGCGGGCGGCCCGCAGATAGCGTAGAGCGCGCTCGAAATCCCCCTTTTGCACCATCTGCGCTGCGGCGGTCATCAAGGCGTCGGGATCCAGCTGGCTGAAGCTGTCGCCGTCGCCTTCTCCCGGGCCGCCTCCCGCCGCACCGGTCGTCGGCCTGGCCGCGGGCTGGGCCGGGGCCGCCGGGGGAGCTCCTTGGAGCGGGACTCCGGCCTGGGGGCGGGCGGCTGGAGCCTGGCCCGCCGGTGCTTGAGCCGCTGCAGGGTTGGGCGGTGTGAAGCCTCCGCCCTGCTGGCCCTGCGCCGGTGCAGCCTGTCCCGAGGCCGGCTGCTGGGCGGGTTGGGCGGCTTGGCCCTGCGGCGCCGGACCTTGGGCTGGCGGACCGGGGACCGGCACTTCCACCCGCACCACCCGGGGCCGCACCACCTTCACCTGGCCCTTCTGGATCTTGTCGAAGAGCACGCTGCAGACGAAGAATTCGCTGGAGTGGGTTTGGAGCTGGATCTCCTCCACCGTGCGGTCGTCGTTGATCATCGAGAGGATGCGCCGGGCGCCGGGGCTGGCGGTGGGGTCGTCGAGCTTGCCGAAGCCCACTGCCACCACGTCCTTGGAGGGAATGTGCTCGCGGATGCGCTTCCACTCGTCGACTCGCCGGGCTCCTTCCATGAGGATGCCGGTGAGATCCAGCCGCAGAGGGACGAAGGTGTGCTCCGGCAACTCGCCGTTGAGAAAGCGGAACTCACCCTTCTGCCAGGTGAAGATGTCGTAGATGCCCTCTTCGGCCTTGAGGCGCAGCAGGCGCTGCAGGTCCTCCTCGGTGACGACGCCGTTGGTGAGCAGGATCTTGCCCAGGAGCATCTTCTCGTTGGCCTGGCGGGAGATGGCCTGGGAGAGTTGCTGCTCGGTGATCAGGCCCTGGCTGACCAGGAAGTGGCCGAGGTACTCCCGGGGATCCGTCGACGCCGAGGAGACGATCTTGCCGTCCTGTAGAAAGAGGCGTTTCTCCACCTTGCCGTTGTGGATTACCAGCGTGCCGGTCTTCTGTGCTTGGGAGAGCCACTGCAGCAGCTCCGCCAAGTCCATGGTCTTGAGATTGCCGGCGATGCTCATAAGAGAGGGGGGGCGGGCAGAGCGGAGGAGATCCGATCAGCTGCGGGCGCGAGTGGTGCCCTCTTGGCCCTGGTAGTGGCTGGAGGAGCCTGGCTCACCGTAGGCGATCTCCGGCTCCGATTCCATGGTGATGAAGATCAGCTGGGCGATGCGTCGGCCAGCGTCGAGGACGAAGGGCTGGGGGCCGAGGTTCTGCAGCTCGAGGGTGATATTCCCCTGGAAGCCGGGATCGCACCAGCCGGCCATGGAGTGGTTGATCCACAGTCGTCCGAGGGTCGATTTGAGCTTCAGATCACAGGCGACGCTGCGCGGGATGCGCACGTACTCCAGCGTCGAAGCGAGGACGACCTCGCCGGGGAAGAGCTTGACGGCGTCGGAGGTGAACTCCTCCGGATCACGGGTCGGGCAGATCCAGTGGTCGCTGAGCCGCACGTCATAGCTGGCGGAGTTGACCTGGGCGGGGTCGAACGGGTCGACACCGCCGTCTTCGCCCCAGCTGCGGATCCAATGGTCGGGCTTGATCATGGCCTTCTCGGGAACGGTCGGGTATTTCCCCGGGACCCACCGGGGCCCTGGGAGGGATGAGTTGTCGAGCGTTCCGCGCCCTTCACTCTACTGGAAGATCACCGGCGTGGTGAGCTTCTCCCGGTGAATGGTATCGACAAATTGGATTTTGCGTGCTGCTAAAGACATGAAGAGAGTCGAGGTCCGAGTGCCCCCACCGAAGAAGCGGGCGCCGCGCAGCAGCTCGCCGTCGGTGACTCCGGTACAGCTGAACATGATGTTCTCGCCGGGAGCCAGCTCTTCGGTACTGTAGACGTGCTGCAGGTTGTCGATGCCCATGTCCGCCAGGCGCTGTTCCTGAGCGGAGTTGAGGGCGGTGAGGCGGCCTTGGATCTCGCCTCCCAAGCAGCGCATGGCGGCGGCGGTGATGACTCCTTCCGGAGCTCCGCCGGTGCCCATCACGGCGTGCACGCCGGTGCCCCGCACCGCCGCGGAGATGCCCGCCGACAGGTCGCCGTCGCCGATCAGCCGGATGCGTGCGCCGGCCTTGCGGATGTCGGCGATGAGCTGCTGGTGACGGTCGCGTTCGAGGACCACCACCGTCAGCTCACCGACGTCGCGCTTGAAGGCCTTGGCGATGCTGCGCAGATTCTCCGCCACCGGGGCCTCCAGGTGCACGCTGCCGCGGGCGGTGGGGCCGACGATGATCTTCTCCATGTAGACGTCGGGGGCCTGCAGCAAACCGCCGCGCTCCGCCGCCGCCAGCACCGCCACCGCGCCGGGAGCGCCGGTGGCGCAGAGGGCGGTACCCTCCAGGGGATCGACGGCGATGTCGATCTCCTCCGCTGGATCGTCCTGCTCCTTGAAAGCTCCCAGCTCTTCACCGATGAAGAGCATGGGAGCCTTGTCCCGCTCACCCTCGCCGATGACGATGCGACCGTCCATGGGCAGGAGGTCGAGCTCCTTGCGCATGGACTCCACCGCCATCTGGTCCGAGTGGTGACCATCGCCGAAGCCCATGGTCTGGGCGGCGGCGACGGCGGCGAGCTCGGTCACCCGCAGCAGGCCCTGTTCGAGCTCCGCCAAGGCCATCAGCCGTTCCCCTTGCCCACCGCCGCGGCGACGGGAGCCGCCTTCGCCGCCTTCACCGGGCGTTCCGGGGCGTTGAAGGCGGGGATGCCGGTGATCTTCTCGCCGATGATCAGGCCGTGAATGTCGTGGGTCCCCTCGTAGGTGAAGACCGACTCGATGTTGAGCATGTGGCGGATCACCGGGTAGTCGTCGACGATGCCGTTGGCGCCGAGGATCTCCCGCGCCAGGCGGGCGGATTCCCGGGCCACCCACACGTTGTTGCGCTTGCCCAGGGAAATCTGGTGATGGCGCAGCTTGCCGGCGTCCTTGAGCTGCCCCAGGCGCAGGGCCAGCAGCTGACCCTTGCTGATCTCGCTCACCATCCACACCAGCTTCTCCTGCACCAGCTGGTGGCAGGCGATGGGCTGGCCGGAGAATTGAATCCGCTCTTGGGAGTACTCGAGGGCGGTGCGGTAGCTCTCCATGGCCGAGCCCAGGCCGCCCCAGGCAATGCCGTAGCGCGCCTGGTTGAGGCACATGAGGGCATTCTTGAGGCCGGTGGTCTTGGGCAGGATGGCGTCCGCCGGGATGCGGCAGTCGGTGAAGCCGAGCTCGGAGGTGACGGAGGCGCGGAGGGAGAATTTGCCGTGCTGGTCCGAGGAGGTGAAGCCCTCGGTGCCCTTTTCCACCAGGAAGCCGCGGACGCCGTCCTCGGTGTGGGCCCAGACCACCGCCACGTCCGCCAGGGTGCCGTTGGTGATCCACTGCTTGGAGCCGTTGAGAATCCAGCCGTCGCCGTCGCGGCGGGCGTTGGTGCGCATGCCGCCGGGATTGGAGCCGAAGTCCGGCTCGGTGAGGCCGAAGCAGCCGATGGCTTCGCCGGAGGCCAGGGCAGGGATCCAGCGATCCTTCTGGGCCTGGGAGCCAAAGGCGTAGATGGGGTACATGACCAGAGCGCTCTGCACCGAGACGAAGCTGCGAATGCCCGAGTCGCCGCGCTCCAGCTCCTGCATGGTCAGGCCGTAGGCGACATTGCTCAGCCCCGGCAGGCCATACTCGTCGATGGTCGCGCCGAAGAGGTTGAGGGCGGCCATCTCCGGCACCAGCTCCATGGGGAAACGGCCGTCCCGGTGGCACTCCTCGATGATCGGCATCACCCGGTCATCGACGAACGCCCGAACGGTGTCGCGCACCATGCGCTCGTCTTCCGAGAGCAGGGGATCGATATCCATAAAATCAACGCCAGAGAAACGGTTCAAGACGAACCTCCTTATCAGCGAGCAGCGGCAGGGTCGAGAAGGCTGCGTGGATGAATCAAGCTCGATGGTTCGTTTCCGCGCGGGAAACGAACCGCCATGATAGCACGGGGGGATGGGGTATCATGCGGCCATGGCGAGCTTCCCGGGGGGTAGTCCCTACACCATGGTGCGCGAGATTGCGGGAGGATTTCTGCAGGTCAACGAGCGCACTTTCCGGCGCTTCCAGCGCGGCGACCTGGACCGCATCAGCCACGAGCTCGAACGTCATATCCGCCACGTCCGGGGGGAGCAGCCGGACTCTGAGGACGCCAAGGCGGTGCAGATGCGCAACCGCAGCCTCCAGCGGCTCACCGGCGCGCGCATGATGCTTCAACAATTCCGGATCCGCTTCAAGACTTGAGCCTTCCCCTCATGCCGGACCGGGCTGGTGTGGGGAGCGTTCTACGGTCTCTGCGCCGTACCCACTAGCCCGATTGCAGACTTCCGGCGCCGACCTGCGGTACTGATTCCCGGCGCCGACTGCCAGCGCCGACTGCCAGCGCCGACTGCCAGCACCGACTTCGAGAGCTCGATCGAGTCCGACACCTCCCCGTCGCCACCACCTCCAAGTCTCCTCTACCTCCAAGCCCACCGTGATGTCCTTCGATCTACTCCTGCGCACCGCTCTGCCCATGATCCCCGCGCTGGCGGTGGCGATGTTGGTGGACCTTGCCACCGTGCGCCGCGGGCTCACGCCGCCGGGCTACTATCTGCCGCTGCGCCGCAGCGCCATGACGGCGTTGCTGGCGCTGCTCTTCTACATCGGCTTGTTCTCGCCCCTGGCCTGGCTCGACCAGGCCGGGGAAATGGACCCCTCCGCCCTCACCACGCCGGAGCTCTTCGCTCTTCACGTGGTCATCCTGGTGACCCTGCTGCTGTGGTTCGTCCTCGGCTACGGCTCCCGGGAGACCTCCCAAGGGGGACCCCTCACGGAGCTTGTGCGTCAGTGCGGTCTACGCTCCCAGGATCCGGCGACGGATCTGCGCGTCGGCGTCGGCGGGGGCTTGCTCCTGTGGGGCGCGGTGCTGGCGATGATGATGGCGGTGGCGGCCCTCCTCAGCTTGGGCAAGGGGGAGAGCCTGGTGCCCACCGAGGCGCCCCCGCTGGTGGTCTACATGGCCGGTCTGCCGGTGTTGGTGCGGGTGGGGCTGAGCTTGTCCGCCGGCGTGGTGGAGGAGATCTTCTTCCGCGGCTTTCTCCAACCCCGGGTGGGGATCGCCATCTCCGGCCTGCTCTTCGTGCTCGCCCACGCCAGCTATGACCAGCCCTTCATGCTCCTGGGGGTGGCCCTGCTCTCCCTCGGCTTTGCCCGCATGACCCAGCTGCGGGGCAGCGTCTGGCCGGCGATCATCGCCCACACCCTCTTCGACGCGGTGCAGCTGCTGTGGTTGATTCCTTGGCAAGTCGCCGGTGCCCCCCAGCCTGCGGCGAATGCTGCCGCGGCCTTGCTGGGGATGGCGCCGTGATCTGCTAGACTTCCCCGCGCGGTGTTCCCCGAAGCCAAGACCGGCATGAATCCGGAGCAACATAGATTTCACGTCACCATCGCGAGCCGATTCGAGAACATCGATTTGGTTCAGGTGGTGCTCCAGGATGCCCTGGAAAATCTGAACGTTTCGGAGGACACACTGCATTGGGTGGATCTGGCGGTGCGCGAGGCGGTGGCCAACGCCATCCGTCACGGCAATCAGCAGGATCCGGCCAAGAAGGTAGACGTAGATTTCGAGCTCGACGGGGACGAGGTGGTCATCCGCGTACAGGACGAGGGTGAAGGCTTTATCCCGGAGGAGGTCCCGGATCCGCTGGCGGCGGAGAATCTTCTGCGCCCCGGAGGCCGTGGACTCTTGTACATGCGCAACAGCATGGACGCTATCGACTGTGGGCCTTGCTCCGACGGTGGCACGGTGGTGACGCTGAGGAAGCGGATCCAGCGCAAGCCGGAGGGCGAGGGGCAGTTACAGGAGGAATCCGATTCATGAAGATCGCAGTCAGGCAGAAGGAAGGTGTGACGATCCTCGAGCCCACGGGCAAGATCACCATCGGGGCCGGAGACGTGGCGCTCCGCTCGGCGGTGCACGAGGCCATGGAGGCCGGGGCGCGCCGTCTCCTGCTCAATCTGGAGGGGGTGACCACCATCGATTCCTCCGGCATCGGCGAGATGGTCTCCGCCTACACCACGGTGACCAACCGCGGCGGCAGGCTCGCGCTGATGAATCTCCCCGCCAAGGTCACGGACATCCTGCAGATCACCCAGCTGATCACCGTTTTCGACGTCTACGACAACGAGGCCGAAGCCGTCGAAGCGCTGAAGCCGTAACGTTGACGAGCAGTCGCCGCGGACGGCCGTCGCCGGCGGTCCGCGGCGGGTGGTGATCTCCCCGATGGCCAAAGCCCAGACCACCCAGGCGCGTCTTGGAGGACGCCTCCGAGAGCTCGGTCAGGCGGTGGAGAAGCGCCTTCCGGAGCTTCTGCCCCCTGCCGTGGAGCGCCCGGAGTCGGTGCACCGGGCCATGGCCTACGCTCTCACCAGCCCGGGCAAGCGGCTGCGGCCGGTGCTCACCCTGGTGGTGGCGGAGATCTTCGGTGAGCGGTCCGAGCCGGTGCTCGACCTCGCCTGCGCCGTGGAGATGGTCCACGCCGCCTCGCTGATCCTCGACGACCTGCCCTGCATGGACGACGCGACCCTGCGCCGCGGCCGTCCCACCACCCACCGCAAGTTCGGCGAGGACATCGCCCTCCTCGCTTCCTTCGGTCTGCTCAACCGCGCCTTCGCCCTGGTGGCGGCCAGCGGCCAGCGGCTGCCCCAGCGGCGCTACAGCACCGAGGACATGGTGCATCACCTGGCGGCGGCCATCGGCTCCGGCGGTCTGATCGGCGGTCAGGCGCTGGACCTGGAGAGCACGCCGGAGGATCTCGACCTCGAGCTGCTGGAGTACATTCACAGCCACAAAACCGGCGCTCTCTTCCTCGCCGCCGGCGAGTTGGGGGCGATGGCGGCGGACACCCGCCGGCGCCACCTGGAAACCATCAGCCGTTTCGCCAAGAATCTGGGGCTGGCGTTCCAGATCTCCGACGACCTCCTCGACGCCACCGCCACCAGTGCCCAGACCGGCAAGGACTCCCAGAAGGACAGCGACAAAGTGACCTTCGTCAAGCTCCTCGGCATCGACGGGGCACGGCATCTGGAGGAAGAGCTTCTGGACTTCGCCGTCGCCTCCCTGGCGCCCCTGGGCCGGCGGGCAGAGCCTCTGCGCCAGCTCGCCCTCTTCGTGCGCCATCGGGAACGCTGAGGGTCCAGCCTCCAGTGACTCAGTACTTCTAGTGACCGAGGATCTCCAGTGACTCAGGACCTCCAGTGACTCAGGATCTCCAGCAGGTCCGCTCCGAGCTGCGCCGCCTCGGATACCTCAGCCACAGCTACGACCGCTACCTGCTCCAGGACGCGCTGCGGCCGCGCCAGCCGCTGCGCACCCTCGGCCAGCTGACCCTCAAGGTGGCGCTGGCCGGCGGCACCCTCTTTGCTCTGGTACTGGCCTTCGCCCTGGCGGCGGTGAACGGCAACCTCGTCGCCTCCCCTTTCGATCTCATCGCTCTCTTCCTGCACCTGCTTCCCGCCACCGGCGGCGCCATCGGTCTCGGCTTCCTGCTGCTGTGTGCGCTGCTGGTGCTGGTGCTGCGCTTCTACCCGGTGCGCCGCATCGAGGTCCTGAGCTTCGGGGTCGCTCTTCTCTCCGGCCTGCTGGTGGCGGCGGTGGCTTCCTGGCGCCTGCTGGAGCTGTGGTCCGGCAGCGAGCGCTGGACGGCGTTGATCTTCTCCCTGGTGCTGCCGCTGGCGGTCTACGCCCTGATCCGCTTGGTGGAGACGGGGCTGCTGACCCTGGCCATCCGCCTCACCGAGCTCACTCCCCGGGTGCGCAGCTTCTCCCGCCGCTGGATCGCCGCCACGGTGCTGGTGGCGCTGGCCCTCATCACCCTGCCGGTGGTGCTTTCGGTGCGCGGCCACGAACGACAGGAACCCGCCCACCTGCCCACCGCTGGCGGCGAGCGAGTGCTGCTTGTGGGGGTCGACGGAGTGCTCGCCGCGGAGCTCGACTACCTCCTCGCCCGCGGCGCGCTGCCGGCGATGGCCGCCCTGCTCGACGACGGCGGGGTGCTCGAGCCCTACCGCCGGCCGCCGGCGGCGCCGGCGGTGTTCTGGACCACCGTGGCCACGGGGCTCGACGCCGGCGGCCACGGCGTCACCTCGGTGGACAGTTTCCGCCCCGCCGGCGTCGCCACCCCGCTGGCGCGCACCGGGCCGCTGCGCTTCTACTGGCGCTGGGTTTCGGTGCCTCTGGGGCTGACCGAATACCGCCCGGTGCTCGCCAACCGCCGCCACGCCTTCACCCTCTGGGAGCTCGCCGCCCGCGGCGGCCGCCCGGTGAGCGCGGTGAATTGGTGGTCCACCTACCCGGCGGAGCCGCTGCCGGGACTGGTGGTGGCCCACGGCGCCTACCAACTGCTCCAGGACGAAGCTCACGACGCCGTGGCCAGCGAGTCGCGGCCGGACCTGATCGAATGGGCTGCAGCTGGGCGCAAGGCGATCGCGGATTCGCCAGTGCGGCCAGGCTCCAAGGAAAAACCCAGCTCCATGGAAAGTATCGTGCAGGCCGCCTTGCCCGCGGAGAGTCGCCAAACCGTGCTCGACAAAGCGGTGCTGCCGGACCGCTTCTACCTCCAGGCTTTGGAGCACAGCCTGACTTTTGAGCCGCGGGTTGCCGCCCTCTACTTGCCGGCGCCGGACCTGGCGGCGGACGGCTGGCCGGGAGGCGACATCGCCCTCAGCGATCTGGTGCGAGCCCATCTCCAGGAAGTGGACGCCCTCCTCGCCGCCCACGCCAGAGACTTCGGCACCGTCGCCCTCTTCCTCGACCCCGGCCGCCGCGGTGCGGCTCCGGAGCGTCGCGGCGGCGTCGCGGGCCGAGTTCTCCTCTGGCGCCGTGAAGGCGGCTGCCGGGCCGCGGGACTTTCCTCCGAGGCCTCCGAGGCCGCTGAGGCCTCCGAGGCCCTCAGTCCCCAGGCCGTGACGGCCGGGCTGTCGCTGGCGTTGGGCTTGCCCGCCAGCGAAGAGCTCCCCGCCCCCCCGGCGGTCTGCGCCTGGCCCGCGGCCCGGGACCACATCCCCTCCTTCGGCCGCCGCCGCCCCCTCCCGCCCCCGGCGGCCCTGGACAGCGAGGAATACCTGAGGAATCTGCGCTCCCTCGGCTATCTCTGATTTCCGATCTCCTCATCGGTCAAGGTTCGCCCACTCCATCGGCCTCCCCCCCTGGGAGCGCCCCCGCCCTCGCCCCGGGATCAATCCCGGGGCTACCAAGACCACCGCCGGATGAATCCGGCTCCCTGAATGTGTTCAGTCACGACCGTCCCTCCGGAGCCAGCGGAGCTGGCGGCCCCTGGGTAGCCCGGGGATTGGATCCCCGGGCGGAGTTGCCTGGGCCCCGGTCGTCAACTACTACATCTGGTTCCTACGCTTCAGCGTGGGAACCAACTACGTCGAGCCGCGCGCCGAGACTGAGGCCCCGCTCCAGCGGGGCAGGTTGGCGTTGTCAAGCACGATCCCGGTGCCGCCCTTTCACCCCCACCCCCGACGCTGGAGCGTCTCCCCTGGGTTCCCACGGTGGACCGTGGGAACCAGCGAGCCTGGGAGCGCCGGCTTCCAGCCGGCTCTGGTGGGGTTCGTGATCACAGCCCCCCGGAGTTGGATCCCCAGCCTGAGCCCTTGCCAGCACACACCAGCGTGGACTAGCTTCAAAGCATCATGAAGCTCCATCCTTTCGTTTCGCTGCTGATCACAGCCGCGCTCTGCGCCTTCGCTGGCGCCCACGCCCAAGACGCTCCCGCGCCTGTCCCCGAGCCCTTCACCGGCGCCGACTACGAGACCCCACCGGGCTCGGACCCCTACCTGGTCGTCCTCGGCGTTGCCCAGGATGCCGGCTACCCGCAGCTGGGCTGTGACCGTGACTGCTGCCGCGCCGTTCGCGCCGGCCAGCGGGAATCCCGCTCCGTGGTGAGTCTGGGAATGGTGGATCCAGCCTCCAAGCGCTTCTGGCTCTTCGAAGCCACCCCGGACTTCCCTGCCCAATACGACCGCCTCCGCTCCCTCGCCCCGCCCGGCAGCACCTTCGGCGGCGTCTTCCTCACCCACGCCCACATCGGCCATTACACCGGACTCATGTACCTCGGGCGGGAGGCCCTGGGTGCTCAAGGCGCTCCGGTCTACGCCATGCCCCGCATGGCCGACTTTCTGCGCAACAACGGTCCCTGGAGCCAGCTGGTGGAGCTGGGCAACATCCGGCTGGAGAAGCTCGCCGTGCTGGCCAACGTGACCCTCGGCGAGGATCTCGTCGTCCGCCCCTTCCTCGTCCCCCACCGCGACGAATTCTCCGAAACCGTCGCCTTCGAGATCCACGGCCCCCACCGCACCGTGGTCTTCCTCCCCGACATTGACAAATGGTCCCGCTGGGGCGGCTCCCTCCCCCTCCTCCTCGACCGCATCGACCGCGCCTACATCGACGCCACCTTCTACCACCCCGACGAGCTCCCCGGCCGCGACATGTCCGAAATCCCTCACCCCTACGTCCCCGAAACCATGGCCCTCCTCCAATCCCTCCCGCCGGAAGACAAGGCCAAAGTTCACTTCATCCACTTCAACCACACCAATCCTCTGCTCGATCCGGAGAGTGAGGCTGCTGAAGAAGTGAGGGAGAGGGGCTTTGAGGTGGCTCGGGAGGGGGATGTGGTGGGGTTGTGAGGGGCTGGCTTTTGACCGTGGAGAGGCCGTTTGATGAACGGGTTTTTGGAATCCAGGAGGGTTTCGCGGAATGAAGCCTCTCACCCTCCGGAACCTTCGCAAGGATCCCGGGGTTGGGCTCGGCCAACCCTGCGGGTACACCGGAGGGCTGCGTCAGAATTCCAGCAGTCACCGTGTTACTTTCTCGGGAGACCTTTCTCGGAGGAGACCATGCTGAGCCTCAAACAGATCCTGGCAATAGCGCTACTCGTGACCCTTCCCCTGGCGCAACCAGCGGAAAGCCAATCTGCTCACAGCCAGCCCGCGCAGGTCCAAGAAGAGGCCGACGAACACCGCTTCGCCTACGACAGCGCCGACAACCTCCTGTCCCGCACCGCCGTCCGCGACGGCGTGGCCACCGAGCAGGCTCTGCCCCTCGACGGCTCGGGCCGCAACCGACCCTCGTCCGTCGGTGATGTGCCCCTGGCGTGGGACGCCAACGGCAACCTGACGCGCAAGGGCGACCTCCACTTCGCCTACGACTTCCGCAACCGGCTTACGGAGGTTCGGAACACTCAGGGAACAGTCCTGGCGAGCTACGGTTACGACGCCTTCAACCGGCGGGTCGAGCAGCGCCTTGGGACGGACGTTGTGCAAACCGCCTGGTCCGGCCAGCGCGCCATCGAGACCTCCGTCAACGGCACGCTTCAATCCCGACGGACCTACGGCCCGGGGCTGGATGAGATCGTTCGCATCGAGCACGACGCCGACGGGGACGGCGTATTGGAGCAGCGCTACACGCCGATCTACGACAGTTCCGGCAACCTCGCGCTGGTCACGGGCACGGACGGCAAGCCCATCGAGCGCTACTCCTACTCACCGTATGGCGAAAGGAAGATCTACGCCGACCTCACGCCTCCCCGAGTCGAGCAGGTTCGGGTAGTCCAAGGTGAGCTCTGGCTGGAGATCTCAGATCTGGTAAGCAGCCAAGCTCTCACTACCGCGCTCGAGAATGGAGCTGCTCGCTTGGAGGCGGCGCCGGAGACCATCTCCCTGTCGCTCGATACGACCGTTCTCCATGCCAAGCGGCACCGGGTGGAGCTTGAGCTTTCCTCTCCCCCAGCAACCGGTACTTCGGTCACGCTTCATGTGGAACCCGATGCGATTCTCGACAGCTTCCACAACAAGCTCGCGGAGGCACTAGTCGTTCCGTTCACTTGGCCATCCGAAGATGCCGTCATTCTCGATACCGGCACCCCGGAGGTCTATGAGGTCGCGTACCGGGACGCGGTCCTTGAAGTCGAGTTCACCGAGGAGATCGATCTCTCCACTGCAACTCCGTCGAT
>JAXHTF010000033.1 GCA_034211275.1 Acidobacteriota bacterium | reverse complement strand
CTGGTTCAACTCGGCCAAGTTCTTCGATCTCGAATGGCAGGTCTACGGCACCGTGCCGTCGGAGCTGCCGGAGGATCAGGAGACGCTCTACTGGGAGCACGAGGATGGCGAGCGCGCCCTGCGGATCAACTATCGCCGGGAGGATCAGGCGGTGCAGGGCTTCAACCTCATGGGCATTCGCTACCGCCACGCCCTGTGCGAGCAATGGATCGAGGAAGAGCGCCCGCTGCCGGCGGTGCTGGAGAACCTGGGCGCCGCCAATTTCGATCCCGAGATCTATCGCCAATACGAGAACCGGCTGGTGGAGCTCTACAACCGGCGCCATCCCGACCGGCCGGTCAAGCTCCGGCGCAAGCGCGGCCTGGCGGGCTTCCTGCGGCTCCGTCGCGCTTCCTAGTGGGCGCTTCCTGATCGTCGCCTCAAGTCTTGTTTCGAGGATCTTTCCGTCAACCCGAGGACTCCCATCATGGCCCACCAGGAATCCGGATCCCAGCGCACTCTGACCCTCCTGCGAGGCGCCGGCTTCGCCGCCTTCGCCCTCGGTCTGGGGATCTTCTTCTTCGCCCTCACCCTCGGCGGCTATCAGATCACCCCGGAAGCCCTGGCCGCGCTGGAAGAGCGGGGAGTGATCCAGGAAGCCCACCGCTCCGCTCTGGGACCGGAGCTGCAGGCCATGGAAGGGCAGTACTTCGACTCCGTGGGGGCGTTCCTCGAGCGGCTGGAGACGGCCCTCGACGCGGCGGAGACGAGCCTGGGCTCCCAAATCGGCGACTACCAGCGCACCGAATACCGCTTCCACATCGCCCGGGAGGCGACCCGGGGACCGCTGGCCGCGAGCACGGGACTGTTCTTCTGGCTCAGCATCGGTCTCGCCAGCCTCGGTGGAGTGATCTTCTTCCTGCCCCAGATCTGGCGCCAGCCGGCGGGGATCAAGAACAACGGCGTGTGGTTCAGCTCGCTGAAGTCTCGAGGGTACTTCGGCATCGCCCTGGGCATCCTCCTCATCGGCTTTTACATCGCCCTCTACTTCTTCCCCGCGTACATCGTCAACTGGATTCGTCTCGGTGATCCGGTGAGCCGCTGGCTGACCGGCGGACCGGCGGACCGGTGGTTCTTCTACGGGCTGATCTACACCCTGGCCATCCTGGTGATGGGCCTGCGCATGGGCATCCACTACCGCCACAACCGCTACCAGATGGTGCGCACGGTGTCGGTGAGCTTCTTCCAGCTAGGCTTCGCCTTCCTCATCCCCACCATCCTCGGCGCCCTCAACCAGCCGGCCTACGACTTCAAGAACGCCTGGCCCCTGGACTACGACTTCTTCTACGGCTGGAATCTCGAGCAGCTGATGTCCAGCGGCGTACTGGGATGGTTCATCCTTTTCTGGGGTATTGGCCTGGCGGTGCTGCTGGTGCCCCTCTTCGCCTTCTTCTTCGGCAAGCGCTGGTATTGCTCCTGGGTGTGCGGCTGCGGCGGTCTGGCGGAGACCCTCGGCGATCCGTTCCGCCACCTCTCCGACAAAAGCCTCAAAGCCTGGCGAGTGGAACGCTGGCTGGTGCACGGCGTGCTGGTGGCGGCGGTGGTGATGACCGGCGTGGTGCTGACCAACTTCTTCACCGCCCAGGGCGGCGACCCCTTGCTGGGCAACGCCACCTGGAAGTTCCAGAAGTGGTACGGCTTCCTCATCGGCTCGATCTTCGCCGGCGTCGTCGGCACCGGCTTCTACCCCCTCATGGGCAACCGGGTTTGGTGCCGCTTCGGCTGCCCGCTGGCGGCGATTCTCGGCATCGTCCAGCGCTTCAAGTCGCGCTTCCGCATCACCACCAACGGCGGCCAGTGCATCTCCTGCGGCAATTGCTCCACCTACTGCGAGATGGGCATCGACGTCCGCTGGTACGCCCAGCGCGGCCAGAACATCGTCCGCGCCTCCTGCGTCGGCTGCGGCATCTGCGCCGCCGTCTGCCCCCGCGGCGTCCTGCGGCTGGAGAACGGCCCCACCGACACCCGCTTCCACGAGCCCAAGCTGGTGCAAATCGGCGCCGGGCGGGTGGATATCGGCTGATCTTCGACCGCCCTCCCTCAGGGGGGACCCAAATGTTGGTCCCCTTCTTTTCAGGCACTTAGCTCCGTAGACCGGGCAACCGCCCACCCTCTTTCAGCCCTCCTCGATGGCCTTTCTTGACTCCGGTGAAGAGTCGATCTAGTGTATTAGTTGATCGGAACACTGAAACACCAAGACACTTCCATCGTAGGTAGTGGAGAGAGTGATGAACAGGAAATGAGTGACGAAGCCAGAGCCATGAGAAATCCACCATGTTGATCACCATCGATCCCGCCGAGGCCCGGCCCATCTATCTCCAGATCATGGACGAGATCCGTCGAGCGCTGGTCCTGGGCACCTTGCAGGCGGACGAGCCGCTGCCCTCGGTCCGCCAACTCGCCGCCGAGCTGCGGATCAATCCCAACACCGTGCAACAGGCCTACCGCGAGCTCGAGCGCGAGGGCGTGGTCTACGTGCGCCGCGGCCGAGGCACCTTCGCCGCTGCGCAGGAAGAACGGGAAGAAGAGCACCGCCTCGGCCTTCTTTCCGCCGTCGCCGGACGCGCCCTCCTCGACGCCCACCGCCACGGATTGAACGCCGATGAGCTCATCGAGGCCATCCGACAGGAAGCCCGAGACTTCAACCCAGGAGACCCGACATGATCGCCCAAGCCCTCCTCGATGCCTTCCCGGACCGCGACCTCGCCGTCGAGACCCGGGGCCTGAGCCGCCGGTTCGGCCGCCAGACCGCCCTCGATGGCCTCGACCTCAGCGTCCCCGAGGGAGCCTTTTACCTGCTGGTGGGGCCCAACGGCGCCGGCAAGACCACGACCCTCCGGTGTCTCTTGGATCTGCTGCCGCCGGACTCCGGCAGCCGCCAGGTCTGCGGCCTCCCCGTCCCCGAGCAAGGCCCGGCGGCCCGGTCCCTCATCGGCTATGTCGCCGACGCTCCGGAATTCGGCTATCCCAAGCTGCCGGTGGCCCGGCTGCTGAGCTTTCACGCCCGCCACTTCGAAACCTGGGATGCCGCCTACGCGGAACGCCTGATCCAGGCTCTGGACGCTCCCACGGAGCAGAAGTTCGGCAAGCTTTCCAAGGGTCAGGCGCGACGGGTGCAGCTGGTGATGGCGCTGGCCCACCGGCCGGCCCTGCTGCTCCTGGACGAGCCCACCGACGGCCTCGACCCCCTGGCTCGGGACCGCTTCCTGGGACTCCTCGCCGAGCACCTGGCGGAGCACCCCACCACGGTGGTGGTCTCCACCCACCTGCCCTACGAGGTGGAAGGCCTCGCCGATCACTTGGGAGTGCTCCAGGGTGGGCGTCTGCTGGCCCAGCTCCAAAGGCAGCGGCTGGAGGAGCGCCTCCACACCTTCCGGCTCCAGCTCCCCGAAAGCTGGCAACCGCCGGCGGAGACCGAGACCGCTCTGCTGCGCCGGGAAGGCCGGGGGCGAGAGGTCGCCTGGACCCTGTGGGGCGACGCCGAGTCCTTGCGCCGCACTCTCGCCGGCTCCGGCGCCACCGTGCGCTCCCTCGACCGTCCGACCCTCGATCAGGCCTGCCGCATCTTGCTGGGCCTCGAGAGCTCCGGACTCCAGACCACCCACCCACGAGGAGAATCGTCATGAGCACTCCCCACCCACCGTCCGTACCTTCGCTGCGCCAGCTGGTGGCGAGTCAGGTGGTGCTCTATCTGCTGCACGCCCACCGCGCCAAGGCCATCATCTTTGGGTTGATCCTGCTGCAGGTGCTGCTCCTGGCCACCGTGGGCATTCTCCTCGGCGTCACCATCGTGGTCGATGGCGAGCAGACCCGCTGGTTCTTCTCCGACATCTCCGACACCGGGCTCAGCGAAGCGGTGGCGGCGGTGCTCATCGGCGCCGGCCTGGCCTCGGTGTGGGGCCTCTTCGTGCCCTTCGGCTGGCCCGACCAGCAGCGCTACGCCTGGAGCCTGCCGGTGGACCGCAAACGCCTCGACATCGCCCGCTTCCTCGCCGGCCTGCTCATCACCCTGACGAGCTCCTCCCTGGTCCTGGGACTGGCGGCGCTGGCAGCGGCGATGGCCGGGAACCTGGCTCAGCTCTCCGTTCTCGGTCCCCTGGGCTGGCTCAATCTGTGGCTGGCTCCGTTCCTGGCCTTCCTGCTGACCTGCGCCGACGCCACCCGCAAGGATCGCTCGAAGACCACTTATTGGCTCATCGAAGCCGGCGGCACCGTCCTGCTGCTGCTGGTCACGGGACCGGGATTCTTGACCTGGCCGAGCATCAAAGCGACCTTCTTCGACGGCCCCCTGAGCGCTTTCAACGCCCTCACCGGCGCCGCCGGCCACCAGATCTTCGGTGCCGAATTCTTCTACCCGGAGCACTGGGCCTGGGCCCTCGCCCTGTGGTGCGCTGTCCACCTCGGAGGCTTCCTGATCAACATCCAAAAGCGCTATTGAGCCTTCTCGAGACACATTTACCTCGTCCCCGTCGTACTGCTAGGCAAGAAGGAGGAACCCCATGCTGAGTATTCGCGAGCTTGTCAAGATCTATCCCGGCCCGGTGGCGGCCCTGCAGGGCATTCACCTCGACGTTCCCACCGGCATGTTCGGGCTGTTGGGGCCCAACGGTGCCGGCAAGACCACCCTCATGCGCATTCTCGCCGGGCTCTTGGAGCCCACCTCCGGTAGCGCCAGTCTCGACGGCGAGGACATCCTGGATGATCCGTCCAAGGTCTGGCGGCGCCTCGGCTATCTGCCTCAGGACTTCGGTTTCTATCCCCACCTCAGCGGCGAGAAGATGCTCGCCCACCTCCTCGAGCTCAAGGGCATCGAGGCAGCGGACGGCAATCGCAAGAAGCTGGTGGCGGACCTGCTGGAGCGGGTCAACCTCACCGCCGCCGCCGGCCGCAAGGTCTCCACCTACTCCGGTGGCATGCGCCAACGCCTCGGCATCGCCCAGGCCATCGCCGGCAACCCGCGACTGATCATCGTCGACGAGCCCACCGCCGGCCTCGATCCGGAGGAGCGGCTGCGCTTCTACCGGCTGCTGGCGGAGCTGGCGGAGGACCGCATCGTGCTCCTCTCCACCCACATCGTGGAGGACGTGGCGGTGCTCTGCCCGCAGTTGGCGGTGATCCGCAAGGGCCGGCTCCTCACCTCCACCCGCCCGGCGGAGGCGCGGGCGGCGGTGGCCGGCCGGGTCTTCGAAGCGATGGTGGACCGCGGTGATCTGGAGGAGGTCCACCGGCGCTACCAGGTGACCCAGAGCATCCTCTTCGAAGGCCGCCACAAGGTGCGCATCTTCCAGCCCGACGGCGTCGCCCCGCTGGGATTCTCCGCGGTGCAGGCGAACCTCGAGGACGCCTACCTGGTGCTGATGCAGGATCCCGCCGGCCGCCTGCCGAGCGTCCCCGGGGATGCTGGCGGCCCTGCCGAGGAAGCATCGAAGGGCGAGCCCACCGCCGTCTCGAATCCCGAGGTGACGGCCTCCGAGGAGGAACCTGTCCCCGCCGAGGTGCGCTCATGAGCTTGCGCCGCTTCTTCGAGGTCTTCCGTCTCGAATTCAGCTTCCTTCTGCGCCGGCCCATGGTGTGGATCCTCATCGGTCTGTTGGGGCTCCTCTCCTTCGGCATGTCCACCGGCCGGGTCCAGGTTTCCAGCGGCGACGCCAGCGTCGGCGGCACCAAGGCCTGGATCACCTCCGAGTTCACCACCGCCTTCGTGCTCACCATGATGGTCTCCGCCCTCTATCTCTTCTTCCTCGCCGTCGCCGCCGGCATGCGCCTGCTGGACGACGACCAGGCCAAGGTCGGGGAGGTGCTCCATTCCACCCCCCTGCGGGCCGGTGAGTACATCTGGGGCAAAGCCCTGGCGGCCATCGCCACCTTCACCGTCGTCCTCGGCGTGCACCTGGTGCTCATGGCTTTGTTCAATCATCTGCGGCCGAGCCCGGTGGCGGCGGAGATCCGCGGCCCCTTCGAGGTCCTCAACTATCTGCGGCCGGCGTTCGTCTTCGCGCTGCCGGCGCTGATCTTCTTCGGCGGCGTCGCCTTCTACCTGGGAGAACGCTTCCGCCGGGCCGCCTGGGTCTTCCTCTTCCCCATCGGCCTGATGTTGGTGATGGGCTTCTTCCTGTGGAATTGGAAGCCCACCTGGCTCGACCCGACCATCAACCGCGCCCTGATGCTGGTGGATCCCTCCGGCTTCCGCTGGTTGGATCAAACCTGGATCGCCCTCGACCGCGGCGCCGACTTTTACAACACCGCCACCATCGGCGTGGATGCCGGCTTCGCCCTCTCGCGCCTGGTCTTCGCGGCCCTGGGCCTGCTGGCCATCGCCGCCGCCCACCGCCACTTCGCCCACACCGTCGGCGGCGGTGCCCGGGTCAAGCTGGCTCAGCAGCAGGTGGACGAGCTGCTCTCAAGGCCGCTCGAGCCCGCTTCCACAACCCCCTCGATGCCTGCTCCCCTGGCCATGAGCTCTCGCCCCCAAGGCTTCTTCGCCACCCTGCGCCAAACCCTGCGCACCGAGACCGGTGCGCTGCTGCGGGAGCCGGGGGTCTACCTCTTCGGCTTCCTGGTGGTCACCCAAACCCTCGGCAGCAGCCTGCTGGCCCTGGGCGCCTTCCAGACCTCGGTGCTGCTGACCCCGGGGCTGCTGGCGGTGAACAGCGCCAACACCCTGGTCTTCCTGCTCTGCCCGCTGCTCATGTTCTTCATCGCCGCCTCCCTGGAGCGCGAGCGCACCACCGGCTTCGACTCTCTGGCCTACAGCGCTCCCATCTCCACCGCCCCGATGATGCTGGGCAAGATCCTCAGCAACGCCGTCCTCGCCGTGGTCATCTCCATGGCGGTCTTCCTGGGCTGTGCCATCGCCCTGCTGGTGCAGGGCAAGGTGGGGCTGGAGGTGTGGCCCTTCGCCCTGGTTTGGGGCCTGCTCTTGGGACCCACCTTCCTCCTCTGGAGCGCCTTCGTGGCCTTCCTCTACTCCCTCACCGGCAACCGCTACGCCACCTACGGCCTGAGCCTCGGCGTACTCATCTTCACCCTCTACCGTCAATTCACCGATCAGATGAATTGGGTCGGCAATTGGATGCTCTGGGACGCCCTGCGCTGGAGTGACCTCAGCGTCTTCGAGCTCGACCGCAAGGCGTTGCTGCTCAACCGCGGAGTGGCGCTGGCGGCGACGGTCTTCTTCTTCGTCCTCGCCCTGCGGCTCTTCCCGCGGCGGCGCTTCGACTCCAACCGCATTCTGCACCGCCTGCGGCCCAAAGCCCTGGGCGCCGCCGGTCTGCGCCTGGCCCCCTGGGCACTGCCGGCCCTGGTGCTGGGGAGCGTGCTCTTCCTCTCCGTGACCCAGGGGCCGGAAGGCTCCGCCAGCCAGAAGGAAGCGGAGGACTATTGGAAGCAGAACCTCGCCACCTGGAAGGACGCCCCCCTGCCGGCGCTACGCCAGGTCACCCTCGACCTGCGCCTGGAACCGGAGGAAAGCTCCTTCGAGAACCGCGGCAGCTATCTGTTCGAGAACCCCTACGAGCACGAGCTGCGGCGCTTCGCCCTCACCGGTGGCCCCCACTGGCAGGACCCCACCTGGACCCTCGACGGCGAGGACTATGAGCCCGACGACCGTACCGGCCTCTACGTCTTCACCCCGGAGCGCCCCCTGGCTCCCGGTGAGCAGGTGCTCGTGGGCTTCCACCTCTCCGGCCGTTATCCCGACGGGCCGACCAAGAACGGCGGCCAGGCCGAAGAGTTCATCCTGCCCTCCGGCGTCGTGCTCACCAGCTTCCGGCCCACCGTCGTGCCGGTGCCGGGCTTCATCGAGAGCGTCGGCGTCGACGACGACAACCGCTACGAGCCCCGGGAGTACCCGGACGACTACTTCGAGGAAGTACTGCAGCCCTTCACCGGCAGCCAGTACAGCTTCACCACCCGCATCACCGTCAGCGGACCGGAGGATTACCGCTACAACTCCGTCGGCGTGCTGGAGAGCGAGACGGTGAAGAACGGCCGGCGCACCGCCGTGTGGGTGAGCGATCACCCCGTACGCCTGTTCAACGTGGTGGCGGGCCGCTGGACCGAACGCCAGGGTGAAGGCACCACCCTCTACTACGATCCCCGCCACTCCTACAACGTGGAGGACATGGGCAAGATCCTCGACGCCTCCCGGCGTTACTACTCCGAGTGGTTCTACCCCTATCCGTGGCAGGAGCTGCGCATCAGCGAGTTCCCGGGCCTGGCGGGCTATGCCCAGGGCTTCCCCACCAACATCACCTTCTCCGAATCCATCGGCTTCCTCACCGAAAACGACGACGAGACCAACACCGTCGCCCTGGTCACCGCCCACGAGGTGGCGCACCAATGGTGGGGCAATCTGCTGACCCCCGCCGACGGCCCCGGCGGCAACATCCTGTCGGAGGGCATGGCCCACTTCTCCACCGCCATGCTGCTAGGCGAGGTGGAGGGCGAACGCGCCCGCCGCGGCTTCATGAAGCGCATCGAGGAACGCTACGGCGACCGCCGCCGCAAGGACGCCGAGCGGCCGCTGGTGAAGATCGACGGCAGCAAACGCGGCGACACCACGGTGACCTACGACCGCGGCGGCTGGGTGGCCTGGATGCTGATGCAAGAGCTCGGCCGGGAGACCATGCTGGAAGGGCTGCAGAGCTTCATCGCCGCCTACAAGGACGGCCCGGACTTCCCCCTCATCGAGGACCTGGTGCAGCATCTGCGCCCCTACGCCGAGGATCCGGCGGCCTACGACGCCTTCGTGGACCAATGGATCTTCGACACGGTGGTGCCCCGCTTCCAGCTCCACGAGGCGGCCAAGGAAGCCATCGGAAACCGCTGGCGCACCGCGGCGGAATTGGAGAACGTCGGCACCGGCCGCGTCGCCGTCACCATCGCCGCCACCGCCGGGGAACGCTTCACCGAGGACGGCGACCTCGACCCCAACTATCGCGAGGTGCGCACCACGGTATGGCTCGACGCCGGGGAGAGGCTACCGGTGGAGCTGCTGGCGGATTTCGAGCCGGAAGAGCTGGTGGTCGACCCCGACATCCAGGTCCTGCAGCTGCAGCGCAACGCCGCGGTGGCCAAGCTGTAGGTCACCAAACCCACACCGCGCTGGCGCTGGCGGGGAGCTCTAGACTCCAGCCCGCCTGACTAAAGCGGGCCGTGGTACCCAGGACGCTGGTGAAGCGCAGATCCAACCCGTGGGTCTCGAGAGGGAAGGGCGACGTGACTGCGGTCCCGGTGCCCAGGTTGTGGGCCACCACGACTCGTGAATCCCCGGCTTGGGCCACGAAGGCGAAGATCGCCGGGTCGCCGGTCTCCAGTACCTGGATATCGCCGGTGCCGAGCTTCGCCGACCCCAGCGCCGGATGCTCGGAACGCAGCTGGATCAGCCGCCGGTAGTGGCTGAGGAGCGAACGCGGATCGTTCGTCTGAGCCTCCACGTTCGTGGTCTGCCAGCCCCCTGCCAGCGCCCGCCAGGGATCCCCGGTGGTGAAACCCGCACCGTGCTCTCCGCTCCAGGGCATGGGTGTGCGCTTGGCCGGGTCCCCCTGGGCCACCGGCCCGTTGGCCAGGCCGATCTCCTCGCCGTAGTAGATGAACGGTGTGCCGGGCAGGGTCAGCAGCAGCGCCGCGGCAGTGCGCAGGGCGAGGGGATCCCGCTGCAGCACCGTGGCGATGCGCACCATGTCGTGGTTGGTCAGGAAGGTGGCGTCCAGCACCCCCGGCGGGTAGAGCTCGTCGCGCTCCGCCAGGGCTTCCACCAGCGGCGCCGCCAGCCCGCTCTTCGCCGCCTGCACCATCGCCTCCGCCAGCGGGAAGTCGAAGCTCATGGGCAGCTCGTCACCGAGGGTGATGCTCTCGGTGCTGCCGTAGTACTCGGCGATGGTGGGAGCGTCGGTCCAATTCTCCCCCACCAGCAGCGCCTCCGGCTGGTACTCCCGCACCGCAGCGGCGAACTCCTGCCAATACTCGTGGCCCTCTTCCGAGCCGCTCTGCCCCTCCCCCGGCCCGGCGGCGATGAGGTGGCGGGCGGCGTCGAGGCGGAAGCCGTCGACCCCGCGATCGAGCCACAGCTTGGCCAGCCGCTTGGCCTCCTCCCGCACCTCCGGATTGCGGAAGTTGAGGTCCGGCATGCCGCTCCAGAAGATGCCGTAGTAGTACGCCCCGTTCTTCTCGTGCCAGGTGGGAGTCCCGGGATCGCCCCAGGGCCGGGTCCAGCCCGGATCGGTGTCGGACCACTCGTACCAGTCCCGCTTCGGCGAATCCGGCGACGACGCCGACTCCACGAACCAAGGATGCTGGGCGCTGGTGTGGTTGAGCATGAAGTCGACGATCACCCGGATCCCCCGCTGGTGCGCCGCTTCGAGGAAGGTCTGAAAGTCTTCCAAAGTCCCGTAGTCCGGATTGATGGTCTCGTAGTCGACGACGTCGTATCCGTGATAGCTGGGTGAGGCGAAGACCGGCATCAGCCAGATGCCCTCGACCCCCAGATCCCCATGAGTCTCCGGGTCGCCGTCGTTCAGGTAGTCGAGCTTGGCGGTGAGGCCGGGGAAGTCCCCGATGCCGTCGCCGTCGGAGTCGGCGAAGCTGCGCACAAAGATCTCGTAGAACACCGCGCCGTCGGCCCAGTCCAGATCCCATTGCACGGGGTCGTCTTTCACGGTCTTGGCCTGCATGGACTCGGCCTCCGACGCCGCAGCCTCCGACTCCGCAGCCTCCGCTTCCAGCGCCGCCGCCTCGGCCCGCGTCTGGGGCTTCTTCACCACCGACCAGTCGGGCTCGATGCGCTCCCCTTCTTCCGCCGTCGTCGAGGGTGGTGGCGTCTGCACGGTGCGCGCCTCCACCGCCCGGGGAGACTGGCAGGCCGTCCCCGCCAAGAGCACCGTCAGAACGGCGACGAGAGACCGTCGAGGAGACCGAAGATACAGCCTGATCATGGGGATTTACCTCCGAATGCCGCAGAGCTGAGGAGCGGCGAAGCACTCCGATTTCAGTGAGTTCTTGAGCAGGCTAGCACGAACGCCTTGGTGCCGAGCGCCGCTCGCTTTCCGCCTGCCGATTCGTTCCTCGGAAAGGCTTCCCTTCCGCCCCCCTTCCTGTGGTATTCTCTTCGACCGCGCCGGGGCCACCCGACGCACCATGGCCCCATCGTCTAGCCAGGTCAGGACACCAGCCTTTCAAGCTGGCGACACGGGTTCGAATCCCGTTGGGGCTACCAGCTTCTTTTCTACTTCGTCAGTCCTCGTAGGCAGAGCTTGCAGTCAGCGAGCTGCATCCGCCAACCATTCCTCCACAGCTTCCGCCACCAGCTCCGGCCGGTTCCACGGAATCAGGTGGCCCATGTCCGGTACGCGAGTCACCGTCAGCGGGGTCGCCCCGGTGATCCGCTCCTCGGCGAAATCGGCATTGGCGGGGGGCACGAGGTCGTCGGCTTCGCCTTGAATCACCGTTACCGGCATCCGTAGCTCGCCCCAGCGGGGCATCAGCTCCTGAAGCTGCTCTTTGAGCGGCTGGATCTCGCGGTCAGCGTCGACCAGGGCGTCCGGCAGCATCCAGCGCACCAAGCTCCAGCGGCTCACCTTCTGGAACCACGTGGTCTTCTCGAGCTTGGGATCGATGGATCCGGCGACCAGGATCAATCCTCCCACCCGTTCCGGCTCCTCCATCGCCAAGAGCGCCGCTACAGGCCCGCCGTAGGAATGCCCCACCACCAACGCCGGAAGCTGCTCCGAGTGAGCGTCGAGCACCGCCTGTAAGGCTTCGACCTGCGCGTCCAGCGAAGGCCGGACACTCAGATTGGCCGAATCGCCCCAGCCGGGCCGATCCACCGATACGAGCCGAGCCTGGTCCGCCAGAGATCGATTCGCGAGCAGGTGAGCGAAGTCGTTCCAGCCTCCCGGCGAGCCGTGTACAAAGAGCACCAGCGGCCCCTCCGAAGCTCCGATAACCCGGCCGGAGAGGGTTCCCCCGTCGGCCAGGGAATAGCTCACCTGCTCCGGATCCTGGCGATCCGCGAAGACCTTCTCGGGAGACGGCGGGGTGATGGACGAACAGCCCACCGCCAGCATCCCGAGGCAGGCCACAAACATCCCACCCCACCTCTTCAAGCTCTGAAACATCCTGATTTCCTCGTTCATCCCATCCTCTTCCCCGCCTCCTCGGCGTCTTCAACCCAAACTTGCCTTGGCGGTTCCCGGATTTACACGTCCCGGACTTCTAAGCCATCGCCCGAGAGGCTCTCGCCCGCATCGGGAAGCCCCAATTCGAAGAGCCCGTTCCGAAAAGTCTGCAAGCGACGTGCCTCTTTGGATCGAGAGTCAGATCAGGCGGTAGGGACTGCAGGAGCTGAGGCGGCGGGGACTTCCGAAGTCGATGGGGAGAAGCCTGCGTTCGGGAAGAGATCCAGGCTTGCGGGGTGGGACGAGCCCTCGGGCCCCTCGACTGCCGAGAGGCCCGAGGAGATCGGCCAAGGGCTCAATCGGTCGCGACAGGAGTCTCCGCCTCCGCCGGCTGGCCAACCTCCTGGGACTCGACAACCTGAGGAGCCACCTCGACGGCTACCGACTGCGCCTGCGAAGCCTCCGACGCCAGCGGCTGGAGGCCACAGCCCCAGACGAGGAAGCTCCCACAGGTGGTGTGGTAGTACTCCGGCATACAGGTGCAGTTGTCCGTCGGCGGCACGTAGTCGCAAACCTGGCGGCAGTTCTGATACGCCGCATCCGCCGGCGGCGCCACCCACAGCATGAGGCCGGCGGCCAGTACCGCGAGCAGGGCGAAACGGATGGTCAGAGTCTTCATGATCGATCTCCTTCAAAACAAGAAAAAAAGATGGAGCCCTCCCGGTCGGTCACCCCTCAGCAGTCTGCGAGCAGCGGCTCCCGGTAAGGCGCGAGCTGGCCGGAATGGTACCACTGAACTTTAGTAATCATGGAGAATCCGCTGAGCCCCCGATCCCCCCGACGGACCCTCTAGACCAATATCGATATCCGATATATGATTACCCCATGAGAACAATCTCACTCCACGTCAACGAAGACGACTACCGCCGGTTCCAGGCTGTCGCGGAACACGAGGGCCGCTCCGTCGCCTCACTGATTCGTGAAGCCATGCGCGAGCATCTGGAGCGGGAGGCCACCCGCCGCGACCGGCCTTCCCTTCGCGACTTGGCTCCCCACCCCAGCGGAGCCCTGCTCGAGCCGTGGCAGCGGAGCGACGTCTATGACGAGATGACCTCCTATGGCTTCGAGGTCCACGAACCCAGCCCGGACGGCACAGTCATCGGAGAGGCAGAGACCAGTCGGAACCAAGACCCGTGAGCCTAGCCCTCGACACTGACGTCTTGATCCACTGGTTCATGACCGGCGCCCCGCAGCACCGGGCCGTGCGGGCCTTCCTGGATCAAGAGCTAGACCGCGGCGTCCCCCTCGCTCTGGGACCGCAAGTGCTCTACGAATTCCTCCACGTCGCCACCGACCCTCGCCGATTCCAAAACCCCCTCCCCATGGACGAAGCCCTCGATCTCGTCCGCCACCTCTGGCAAGCCCCCGAAACCCACCAACTCCCCACCGCCGCTCCCCCCGACCGCGTCACCACCCTCATGCACCGACACTTCCTGGGCCGCAAGCGCATTCTGGATACCGCCCTGGCGGCTACTTTGGAGGCAGCCCGCATCCACCGCCTGGCGACCTTCAACCGGCGGGATTTTGAGGTCTTTGGGTTCTTGGAGGTGGTGGAGCCGGTGGTGGGTTGAGATCGAGCTCAGTTCTGGCCACCCAGGTCCGCGGTGCTGGTTCAGGAGGAACCAGCCCTCTAGACGTCATCCTCCCACCTGATACCCTTCCTCCAACGCCTATCGCCATATCTCTTTTTTTCAGCCTTTTGCCTTACCCCGTCCAGAACCCCTGCGCCTCTGCAACACCGAAGGAGAAGCTATGCCCAACCCCACTGATCACCCGCAGCCCTCAACCCGCCCCGCCGCCGCATGGCTCGGGACCCTGCTTCTCACCGCCCTGCTCTTACTAGTCACCGCCTGCGGCCAGACTGCGAGCTCCGCAGCGAATGGCGAGTCCGCAGACCCGGCGCCGGCAGGAGCTGAAGAGGACGCTCCAGCGGCCGACGAAGCAACTGCCTCCGCCGCCGGTGGTGACCACTTCGAGATCAGCGGCAACCGCAGCTTCACCGAGAACGACGCCCGGGTCTATCTACGCAACCTCGCCGATACGCCGGCGGCGCCGGAGGGCGTCGATGGTTGGGTGTTGGTGGTGAAGGAGAACGACGGTGGCTTCAACCTGGTGCAGGTGGAGTTCATCCTGCTCAAGGAAGATCTGGTGAGCGGCAGCCACGCTCTCCACGACATCCGCATCGAGCCGCAGGCCGGGCAGATCCAGGCGCAGGTGAAGCTGCCGAAGGAAGACGAGAAGAGCGTGCTGCCCAGCGCTCTCTACATCGAGAGCGTAGAGGGCACCCTCGATCTCGAGGTCTCCGGCGATAGGGTCTCCGGGAGCTTCGACTTCACCGCCCACTTCGACACCGACACCGGGCCGGAGGTGAGGGCTCGGGGCGCCTTCTCCGAGGTGAAGATTCCCCAATCTTGAGCACACCGCCTTGAGCGACCGGCCTGGATCCTCCGGCCTTCTGGCTAAACGGGCCGGACAGGCGGGGAACCCAGCGGAGCCAGGAAGAGAATCGGCGAGGAGTGGAACCCCAGGAGCGATAGAGCCGTAGAAAGCGACAGACTCGTAGCCGCACCACGGCGGAGATCTGTTGCCGAAATCCACGCTATCGACCAGGACTCATCGCATGCTTCCATCCGCGCTCTTCCGCTCTCTCTCCGCAGCTCCCAAAGCACTCCTCGTCCTCCTGCTGGCCACCGGCCTGGCCTGCAGTGGCGTCGCCGAGCCCTCCATCCCAGCCGGCGACACGGCGTTCAGCCCGCCGACGCCGGCCCTCAAGCGGCAGATGCTGCGGCAGGTCAACAAATGTCTGAAGAAGCGCGCCTTCGTCTATGGGGTGGACTTCGGGCGCTGGCCGGAGATCGTCGAGGGGTACCGCGGCGACATCGACGCCAGTACCACCGACGACGAGCTCGCCGCCGGCTTCAATCGGGCGCTGGCGGAGTTCGGGGTCTCCCACTTGAAGGTGACCACGCCGGGGGAGGAGGCGTCGAAGAAGGACGGGCGGACCATCGGCGCGGGCATCAAGGTGGTGCCGGTGGCGGAGGGGCAGTTGGTGGCGTTGGTGCTGCCGGAGAGCCCGGCGGCGCAGGCGGGGATGGTCAAGGGGGATCTCGTGACTCACGTCGACGGTGTGCCCGTGGGTGGTGGCGAGGACTTCCCCGGGCTCATCGACTATCGCCTCCAAGGCGCGCCGGGGCTGACCAAGGTCCTGCGCTGGCAGCGAGAAGGTGCCGAGGGGCCAGCGACCTTTGAGGAGACCATCGGCTATGCAGCGCATCCGGTGGGCCTCCCGACGACCCTGGAATGGAAGACGGTGCCGCCTCCCGCGCCCGAGTCGGAGGCTTCGGAGATCGCCTGGCTGACCCTCAACTCCTTCCGGGAGGAAGTCTACGACCGGCAGCAGGTCGCCGAGCTCTTCAGCCAGATCCGCAGCCGCGCCGATGGCCTGGTCATCGACCTGCGGGGTAATAGCGGCGGACTGTTCAACAACGTCGTGCATCTGGCGTCCTTCTTGGTACCCGCCGGCGAGGTCGGCGGTGTGGTCACCGAGCGCAAGGACTATCAGCGGCGGCACAAGGCCTTGCAGCAGGACGGGCTCTCCACCGAAGAGCGCATCCAGGCCCTGGGAGATCCCTTCAAGATCGGATGGAAGAACGTCGACGAAACCTACGACGGCCCACTGGTGGTGCTCATCGACGGCGCGTCCGGCAGCGGCGGGGATCTCTTCCCGGCCATCGTCGACGGGGCGAGGGACGCGGTGTTGGTGGGTTCGACCACCCACGGCGCGCTGCTGGGAGGAGTCTCCTGCGGCCTCGCCGGCGGCTTCGACCTGACGGTGCCGATCCAGGAGATCCTCGGCCCCAAGGGAGAACGCATCGAAGGCGTGGGCACGCCGCCGGACGTGGAACTCACCCCGCGCCAAACCGTCGACGACGCGGGCATCGAGGAGGTAGCGCTGGGGATCTTCGGCGTCCAGTTCCAACAGTCAGTGGCTCTCGGAGTTTGAGGCGAGCTTCAACAAACGTCCGGACGAAGAAGAACCCTCCAGGCCTTAGCGTTCGGGTGGCTCAGGCACAGAGGCGATCTTCGACCGCAACGACGCGTTGTTGGGCGCCCGCTTGAGAGCCTCTGCATAGAAAGGCAGCGCTTCCACCGGCCGGCCAAATCGCATCAGGCGATCGCCGATGCACTCCTGCACCGCCGGCATTCTGGAACCGGATCTTGGAGCCCGGCAGGTCTCTTCCGCGGCACGAACATAGGCCTGTTCTTTGATTTCCCCCTGCTGCAGGAGCAGCCCCAGGAATTCCTCTGCCATCCTTTGGGGCACCGGCCTGAAAGTTCTTCGCAAGACCGCTCGATAGTGCCGTAGGGCCGTCGGGGTATCACCAACGGCAATGGCGGCCCGGGCCAGCAGCAGATGCGGTGGCGACGTCGTCCTTCGGGGGCTGCCTTCGAGGATCTTCGTTCCCAAAGCCCGCGCCTCGGCGGCCTGACCAGTGCGGATCAGAGCCCCCAGGAGATGCTCCAAGATGGGTTCGGACTGATCCCACGCAGGCGGAGCCGACTCCAGAAGCTCGATCACCGCATCGTCCTCGCCTCGACTGGCCAAAAGCTCGCAGAGCTCCAGGTAAGGACGAATCGAAGGCGTCCCGCTGGACTCAGCGGCGATCCAGCGGCGGAGATGTTGCTCCCGTTCCGCGAGAGCACCATTGCTCTGGTACGCAAGATCGAGGGCTCGCCACAACGCGTAGCTACTCGGTTCCCGATCCAACCGCTGGAGCAGAATCGACGCTACCTCCTCCCCCACCGGTCCAGCGCCCCGGTCACTTCTTCGAGCGGTCTCCCATTGTTCGAGAAGATCCCGAGCCTCCAACGGCTCGCCATCCGCCAGCCGGACCAGCAGCAGCTTCCGAGCATCGGAATAGCCCCTACAGCGCACCAAGAAATGGCCCAGCCCACGGCTGTGCCGCTCATCGAGATCGTGAGAGCTCAGGTGCTCGAGGGCGAGCATGGACTGGGTGGCACAATCCTCGGTGTCGCTGGAGGCACTGAGAGCGGAGGCCAGTGCTGGTCCCCGGTCTACCTCCGGCAGGCTTCTCACCGTCTCCTCCACCGAAGCCCAATCCCCGTCCCGGGCGGCATCGCGCAGAAGCTCGTGGGAGGCCTGCACCCGCACCTCCGGGTTGTCCGCGGCAGCGAGGTCGCTCAGACACCGCTGGGCCAGCGTGCGGAAGGTGCTGTCGAACATCCGAAGTAAGCGCCCACAGAGCGCCGCCATGTCGGGAACCGGGATCTCCTTGCTCATCCAGCCGGGTTGCAACATGCCCGTGTCCATCGAAGCCGGATCCACCGGCGTCGCCAGCATGGCTTCGATCCGAGGCCGTAACGTCTCCGGATCCTCCACCGTCGCATGGGCGCGCAGCCAGAAAGCCCGAGCCCCCAGGTCGCCAGGCCAGCGCCGCAGCCATTCCTCCGCAACTTCACGGGCGGGAACCACGGCTCCTTCTTCAAAATAGTGCCCCACCAACAGGCGGTAGGCGTTGGGCTCTTCGGGCCGGCGCTCGAGGAAGCTCTCCAACAACTCCGTGGCCTGGCTCCTCTGCCCAAGCCGGGTCAGCACATGAGCGGCGTGGAGCATGGCCTCGGGATCGTCGGGGAAGCGTTTCGCCAGCACTAGAATGTCATGGTCTCGATGCCCCCGTTGGAGTGGCGATGCAGCGTCGATCAGCCAGGGCCCTGCCGAGTTGGGCACCTCGGCCTTCCAGGTCCTCAGAATCCGCTTCGCCACCCGCTCCTTCAACTCATAGCGATCCTCTTCGCTACTGCTGGGCTCCTCTAGCGCCATCTCCGCCACGGCCCGCTCAGGCTCTGCGATGAGCAACCGCCGCCACAGCGTCGACGAACGAGGATTTACCTCCAATTGAGCTCGCACCCGCGCTACCTCTTCCTCCGCCTGCACCAACTCTTGTTCCGCCTGCACCAACCCTTGCTGCGCTGAAGCCGATGGCTCCTCCGTCCCAACGCCACAACTCAGCAAGAACGGAGCGATGAAGATCAGTAGCAGCGCCACTGGCATTCGGCGCCACCAGATTCCGGAGAGAGACATTGAGACCAGGGATCTGTACGAGAGGGTCGAGTCCATCAGGGCCTCCTTATCGGCAGGTCCATGCAAAGAAGAAATCCTCATTCACAGAAACACTACGGAAATATCCAAAAAAGTGTTCCAGGGCGGGCAGGGAAGTGGCGGCGACCCTTCCTGCCTCACTCTCACTGGCCAAGCCAATGGGGCCGATTCTCGGACACGCGAGCAGCGACGAAACAGAGAGCCTCACAAGCAATCATGGGAACCTATTATCAATAAAGAGATTTCCTCCCAGCCCGACCCCTCCCAGGCTACAGCCAGGCGGAAAGGCGCTACCCGCTCGACCGGCAGAAACGCCTGACAACGTATACAATCCCCCTTTATTGATGGTTCACCATGGAAGAGGATCGACTCCTCGGTTGGTGAGTTGCCGAAAGGCTGATTTTTGGGAGGTAGTAGGAAACGGTCCGCGGTGGACTCCCTCGTCCACCGATTGAGGAGCAGGAGCTCGGCAGAGCCCCACCGGCGGGCACTGGTGTTCCTTGCGGACGGCGAAGAGGAAGCGGCCTCGCTGACCCGCGGGGAGCTGGACCTGTGCTGCCGCACGCTGGCTGCACAGCTGCAGCAGCGGTTGGAGCCCGGCCGGCGAGCCCTGCTGCTCTATTCTCCGGGACTGCCCTTCATCGTCGCCTACCTGGCGTGCCTCTATGCCGGCGTGGTGGCGGTCCCCGCCTACCCTCCCCAGCGGCCCAAAGACTTTCAGCGCACCGACCGGCTGATCCGCGACTGTCGGCCGTCGCTGGTGCTCACCGAGGAGCGGCTCTCCCGGCGCCTCGCCGCCAAGCTCGAGGAGCCCCACCCGCCGCTGCTGGTCACCGACGCCATCGAGGACGTTTCCGAGGAAGAGTGGCGAGAGCCCGAGCTCGAAGCCGAATCCCTCGCCTTCCTCCAATACACCTCCGGCTCCACCGGCGATCCCAAGGGAGTGCGCATCACCCACGGCAATCTGCTGGCCAACGAGGCGATGATGCAGCGAGCTTTCGAAGTCCGCGAGGACAGCCGGGTGGTGGGTTGGCTGCCCCTCTACCACGACATGGGACTCATCGGGAACGTCCTTCAACCCCTCTACGCCGGCGCCGAGACGGTGCTCATGGCACCCACCGCCTTTCTCCAGCGCCCGATCCGCTGGCTGCGGGCGATTCATCGCTACCGCGCCGAGATCAGCGGCGGCCCGGATTTCGCCTACCGCCTGTGCGCCGAGCGCACCACCACCGAGGAGCGCCGGGACCTCGACCTCTCCTGCTGGCGCATCGCCTTCGACGGTGCCGAGCCGGTGCGGGCGGCGACCCTGGAAACCTTCAGCCAGACCTTCGCCGCCCAAGGCTTCCAGCGCCGCGCCTTCTTCCCTTGCTATGGCCTGGCGGAGGCCACGCTTTTCGTCGCCGGTCCGCCGGCGGACCAAACGCCGTCCCTCGGCCAGGATCCCGTGAGCTGCGGCGGGACCTGGCTGCAGGAAGAGCTGGGCACCGACTTCGCGGTGGTGGATACGGAGACCCGGAGGCCGGTGCCGGAGGGCACCGAGGGCGAGATCTGGGTCCGCGGCCCCCACGTGGCGGACGGTTATTGGAACCGCCCGGAGCTCAGCGCCGAAGTCTTCGAGGCCTATCTCGCCGATGGCGAAGGGCCGTGGCTGCGCACCGGGGACCTGGGCATCCTGGCCGATGGCGAGCTGCGCATCACCTGCCGTTCCAAAGATCTGATCATCCTGCGGGGCCGCAATCTCTATCCGCAGGACCTGGAGCTCGCCGCCGAGGAGAGCCATCCGGCGCTGCGCACCGCCGGCGCCGCCGCCTTCTCCGTCGACCTTCAGGGAGAGGAGCGGCTGATTCTGGCCTGCGAAATCGACCGCCGGCGAGAGGACCAGGCTCCCGAAGCCGCGGCTTGCATCCGTCGGAGCCTCGCGGAGGAATTCCAGGTCCACCCCTGGACAGTGGAAATCCTGCGTCTCGGCACCCTGCCCCGCACCTCCAGCGGCAAGGTGCGCCGCCATCGCTGCCGCCAGCTCTTCCTCGCCAGCGAGCTTTCGGGAGTCGCCAGTGGAATCACCGGCGGAATCAACAGCTCCCCATCGGCCCCACTTTCCCTAGAGCCCGCGCCTTCCTGGGAGGAGCTGGAGCAGCTCGAGCCGGACGAGGGCCGGCAGCGTCTCACCTCCTTCTTTCGCCAGACTCTCGGCGTCGCCCTCGATCTACCCCCGGAGCGGTGGCCGGCGGCGGACGAGGAAGGACGGCTGGACTCGTTGCGGGCGGTGGAAGCGCGGGGGCGGATCCAGGAGGCGCTGGCGGTGGAGCTGCCGCTGGAGCTCTTGCTCGCCGGGGCCAGCGCTCGGGAGCTCGCCGCCGAGGCCTGGGAGCGCCGCTCTGGAGGAGAGCCTCCGGTCCGGCTGCCACCGCCCCCCACCGAGCCCCTCCCGGCCACCGCTGCCGGTCCTCTCTCCCACTCCCAGCGCTCGCTGTGGTTCCTCCACCGCCTGCACCCTCAGGATCCCTCCTACATCGTCGCCGTCGCCGGCTGGCTGCCGGTAGACACCGACCTTTCCCTGCTGGACCAGGCCTGGCACCGGCTACGCCAGCGGCACCCGGCCCTGCGCACCGTCTTTCGCTGGGGCCCCGCGGGAGAGCCGGAGCAACGGATGGAGACCCCCGGTCCGCTGGAGCCGGTGGAAGAATCTCTCGCCGAGGGCTGCTCCACGGAGGAGCTTCTGCGCCGCGCCGAGGATTTCGCCTGGGCTCCCTTCGATCTGGAGGCCGGCCCTCCGGCACGGCTGCGGGTCTTCCAAGGCGGCAAACGGCCGCTGCTGGTCCTCGCCGCCCACCACATCGCGGTGGACCTCGGATCCCTGACCCTCCTGCTCCAGGAGCTGGCAGAGCTGATGGGCGGCAACGCCTTGGCACCGCCGCCCCAGCTCGACCCCTGGAGCCTCCAGCGATGGCAGAAGCAGATCCTCGAAGGACCCCGCGGCCGAGCTCTGGAAGCCTTCTGGAACCGGCTCCTGCCGGCGAGACCTCCGACGCTGGAGCTACCGGCGGACCGGGAGCTCGGACACGACGCGGAGACGGCAGCTACCGCACCGGCGCTTCGGCCTGGAGCGGCGGAAGCCGTGAGCCTCGGCCGGGAAGCCCAAGACCGCCTCTCGGCGTTGGCCCGCTCCCTGGGTACCTCCCGCTTCACCGTCGTGCTGTCCCTCTTCAGCGCCTACCTGGGCCGCCTGGCGGGCCAGAAGCGATTCGCCGTCGGCGTTCCCGCCGCCAACCGCAGCCACCCGGCCCTCCGCCCGGTAGTGGGCTATCTGGTCAACCCGTTGGCGGTGCCCGTCGAGATCGGCGCCGAGGAAACTTTGGAGTCCTTGATCCAGGGGCTCACGCCGACCATCACCGGCGCCCTGGAGCACCAGGACTACCCTTTCCCGCTCCTGGTGCAACGGCTGGCCCCCCAGCGGCAGCGACGGCACCCCATCTTCCAGGTTGCGGTGGCCTATGAAAGCCGGCGCGGCGGCGGCGCCAACCCAGGGGAGGCGGCGGGAGAAGCGGCGCTGGTGATGGGCGAGAGCGGACCGGCGGTGCGCTTGCGCGGTCTCTCCCTGGAGCCAGTGGCCTTGGAGCACCGCCCCTGCCCCTTCGACGTGGTGCTGATGGTGGCGGAGGGAGCCGCCGGCTCGGAGGTCCCTTCCAGCTCCAGGCTCCACTTCTCCTGGCGCTATCGGAGAGACCGCTTCGATGAGATCACGGCGCGGCGCATGGCCCAAGGCTTCGGAGACTTCCTCGCCACTGCCCTTGGCGCTCCGGAGGCCCGCCTGAGCTCCCTCCATTGGCTGTCGCCAGCGCAGCGCCATCAGTTGGCGGTGGAGTGGAACGACACCGAGACGGGCTTCTCCCGCCGGGCGACGGTAGACCGGCTGATCTTCGAGCAATCGAAGTGCCAGCCGGAAGCCGTGGCGATAGTAGACGCCGAGGGTTCTCTGAGCTACGGGCGCCTCGCAGAGCTGGCGGAGCGGGTGGCGCAACGACTCCGAGGGCTACCCGGAGCAGAAACCCCGGATCAGAGGGTCGTCGCGGTGTGCTTCGAGCGCTGCCCCGGCGCGGTGGTGGCGCTGCTGGGGACATTGCGCGCCGGCGATGTCTATCTGCCCATCGATCCGGAGCTCCCGGAGGAGCGGCGCAAACTCCTCATCCGCTCCGCGGAGACGGCGGCGAAGGATCTATCGCCGGGAATCGGAAGGGCGGCCGAACCGGTGGTATTGGTCCAGGAAAGGCTAGAGGATCGGCTTCCTGAGGCCTGGCGGCGGCGCGCCCTGGTCCTCGACCGTCGGGGCGAGCTCCGCAGCGCCCCCGAGCCGTCACCCGGCGCGGCAGCACGGCCTCCCCATCCCCGGTCCTCTCCCACGCCAGAAAGCCTCGCCTACATTCTCTTCACCTCCGGTTCCACCGGCGAGCCCAAGGGCATCGCCGTATCCCATCGGGCGGTGGTGCGGCTGGTCCATCGTTCGTCTTTCTGGACTCCCCGGGCTTCGAATCCAGGGGACGGCAGCCTCGAAGACGGCAGCCCAGAGACCGTGCTGCAAGCGGCGCCCCTGAGCTTCGACGCCTCCACCTTCGAAATCTGGGGCGCCCTGGCCAACGGTGCCCGGCTGGCGCTCCTGCCTCCCGGCCCGCCGAGCGCCCGGCTGCTGGCGGAGACCGTGGCGCGCCTTCAGGTCACCTCCTTCTTCCTCACCACCGGCCTCTTCCGGCTGCTGGTGGATCACGCGCCGGAAGCCCTCGCCGGCAGGACGGTGCTGACCGGCGGCGAGACCATGTCTCCGGACCATTGGGTGCGGGGCTCGGCGGCGGTAGCCTCCGACGCTTCCGACCCGGGGCGGCTGGTCAACTGCTACGGGCCCACCGAGTGCACCACCTTCGCCACCGCCGGTACGCCGAGGCCGGAGATCGTAGAGCAGAGCGGCTCCGTTCCCATCGGCGGGCCCATCGGTGGCACCGAAACGTGGGTTCTCGACGGAGCAGGGCAGCTGCTCCCCGTCGGCACCGTCGGCGAGCTCTACCTCGGCGGGGCAGGGCTGGCCCAGGGCTACCTCGGCTCCCCCGCCGCTACCGCCCAGCACTTCCTGCCCCATCCCTTCTCACCGCAACCCGGCGAGCGCCTCTACCGCACCGGGGACCGCGCCCGCTGGCGCCCCGAGGGCAGCCTCGACTTTCGCGGCCGGGTGGACCGCCAGCTCAAGGTGCGGGGTCACCGGGTCGAGCCGGCGGAGGTGGAGCGGGTTCTCGCCGGCGCTCCGGGCGTGGCGGCCGTGGCGGTGGTGCCCCAGCCCGATCCCGGCGGCGGCTGGCGGCTGGTAGCTCATTGTGCACCGGGCGGTGTCGACCCCGGGGAGCTGCGCGCCTACGCCGTCCGGCACCTCCCCCAGGCCATGGTGCCAGCGGTTTTCGTTCCCCGGACCACCCTGCCCCTCAACGCCAACGGCAAGGTGGACCGTTCGGCGCTGCCGGAACTACCGGCGGCGGCCTTCTCCGGCGATGACACCGGCGATGAGATTGGCGGCCCGGCGTCCCGCGGCTCTTCCTCCGATGCACACCAGCACCAGGCCACCGTCGAGGCGACGGTGTCGGCGGTGTGGAGACGGGTCCTGGATCTAGAGCACGTGCCGCGCCACCAGAGTCTCTTCGAGCTCGGCGGCCATTCCCTGCTGGCCGCCCGCATCGCCGCCGAATTGGAGCAGGAGCTGGGCCGGCCGGTGGCTTTGATCACGCTCTTCGACCATCCGACGGTGGCGGATTTGTCGCGCTACCTGGAGGCTCGGGACTCCGCGCCGCCGGCATCCGCCGAAAGCTCCGAGTCGAGCCGGAACGATGGCGACGGAGAGGCCGGCCAGGAGACCGGGGTCGACACAGCAGCATCCCCCCTCAGCGCCGCCGAGAAGGCGCGACGGCGGGCGGACGAACGGCGAGCCTCGATGGCGTCCCGGCGGAAGCGGAGCACGACGCGGGGCAGTTCGGTAGAAAGTGATTAGTTGAGATCGAGACGAGGAGGATGGATGGACTGGAATGAGGAGCTGGACGGTATCGCCGTGGTGGGGATGGCGGGGCGATTTCCCCGCGCTGCCGGAGTCGGGGAGCTCTGGCACAACCTGACCCACGACGTCGAAGGCGTCAGCACCTTCGATACGGAGGAGTTACGCGCCGAGGGAGTGTCCGGCGAGCTGCTGGCCCGTCCGGAATATGTTCCGGCAGCGGGAGTGCTGGAGGGCATCGACCGCTTCGACGCCGACTTCTTCGGCTTCTCGCCGCGGGAGGCGGAAATCCTCGATCCCCAGCACCGTCTCTTCCTGGAGAATGCCTGGCACGCCCTGGAGGACGCCGGCCTCGACAGCAGCCGCCCGGGCAGCCTGGGCAGCGATGCCCGGGTCGGAGTCTTCGCTGGCTCTGGCCTGAACGCGTATTTTCTGCTCCACGTCCATCCCAATCGGGAGCTCCTGGAGGTGGTGGGCGCCTACGCTGCGGTGCTGGCCACCGACGAGGACTTCCTCACCACCCGCACCTCCTACAAGCTCGACCTCACCGGCCCCAGCATCAGCGTGCAGACCGCGTGTTCCTCGTCCCTGGTGGCGGTGGGGCTGGCCTGCTCCAGCCTGATGAACGGCGAGTGCGACGTCGCCCTCGCCGGTGGTGTCACCGTCCGCCTACCCCACCGCGCCGGCTATCTCTACCAAGAGCAGGGCATCCTCTCTCCCGACGGCCGCTGCCGGCCCTTCGACGCCGCTGCCCGCGGCACCGTCCCCGCCAGCGGCGTCGGCCTGGTCACCCTCAAACGGCTGAGCGACGCAGTGGCGGACGGCGACACGGTGCGCGCCGTGCTCCGCGGCTGGGCGATCAACAACGACGGCGGCAAGAAGGTCGGCTACACCGCACCACGGGCGGACGGCCAGGAGGCGGCGATCCTCGAGGCGCTGGCCCTCGCCGGCTTCGATCCCGCCACCGTCGGCTATGTCGAGGGCCACGGCACCGGCACCGCGGTAGGGGATCCCATCGAGGTGGCTGCCCTCACCCGCGCCTTTCGCGCCCACACGGAGCGGCGAGGCTATTGCTCCCTGGGCTCCCTCAAGGGGCATCTGGGCCACCTGGACGGCGCCGCCGGCGGCGCCGGGCTGATCAAGGCGGTGCTGGCGGTGGAACAGGGCACGGTCCCCGGCACCCTCCACTTCCAGCGCCCCAACCCGGCGCTGCAGCTGGACGCCTCCCCCTTCATGGTGCACTCCGAGACCCGCCCCTGGTCCGAGGAGGTCGCCGGGGGCCCGCGGCGGGCGGGCGTTTCGTCCTTCGGCATCGGTGGCACCAACGCCCACGTGGTCTTGGAGCAGGCACCGGCGGCCAGCCGAGGTGCCGGCTCGCCGGACCCGGGGCCCCAGCTGATCGCCCTCTCCGCCTGCAGCGCCGACGCACTGCCGGTGCAGAGCCAGGCGTTGGCGGTGCACCTGCGGGCGCTCGACGCCGAGACTGGGGATTCCGAGGAGGAGGAGACCAGCGCCCAGCTCGCGGACATCGCCCACACCCTCGCCGCCGGCCGCCGCATCCTGCCCCGGCGTCGGGCCTGGGTGCTGCCGCCGGGAACGTCCCTGGCCGCCGGAGCTGAAGCTCTGGAAAGCGAGGGCATGGAAAGTGCCGTGGCCCAAGAGGCGAGCGGAACACAAGCCGAGGCGGCCGTTCCGGAGCTGGCTTTCCTCCTCCCCGGTCAGGGCTCTCAATACGTCGGCATGGCCGCCGGCCTCTACCGCCGCTACCAGGTCTTCCAGCGTGCCCTGGACCAATGCGCCGAGGTCCTCCAGCCGATCCTCGACCTCGATCTGCGCCGGGTGCTCTTTCCCGAGCCGGGTGCCGAGGAGCGAGCCGCCAGTGTCCTGGCGAGCACCGCCGTCACCCAGCCGGCGATCTTCAGCGTCGGCTATGCCGCATCGAGGCTGTGGGCCTCTTGGGGGGTCGAGGCGGGAGTGCTCCTGGGCCATTCCGTGGGCGAGTACCTCGCCGCCAGCCTCGCCGGAGTCTTTCACTGGCGCGACGCCCTGGAGTTGGTGGCGGAACGCGGTCGTCTGATGGCCTCGCTGCCGCCGGGGGCCATGGCCACGGTGCAGCTGCCAGAGGAGGAGCTGGCTTCGTGGCTGGAACGTCACCCCGCGATCCACCTGGCGGCGGTCAACGGCCCCGCGGTGTGTGCCGTGGGCGGCCCACCGGAGGCCCTGGACGCTCTGCTGGAAGCTCTGGAGGAGGAACAGGTCCACCATCGCCGGCTGCACGTCGACCGGGCCTTCCACTCCCCCGACCTCGACCCCCTCCTCGAGGACTTCGCGCAGCGGGTGGCGACGGTCCCCCGGCAGGCTCCGACCAAGGCTTTCCTCTCCTGCGTCACCGGCACTTGGATCTCCGCCTACGACGCCACCGACCCGGAGTATTGGGCCCGCCAGCTGCGTCAGCCGGTGCGATTCTCCGCCGCTGCGGCGGCGCTCTTGGAAGGGGCCGCCGGCAAGGGGAGGCGGCTCCTGGAGCTCGGCCCCGGCGAGGCCCTCACCACTCTGATGCGCCAGCAGCCGGCCTTCGAGAACGGCCAGCGTGCGGCCTCCGGCGGGCGCCATCCGCAGGATCCCCGGGACGACGCCACCGTGATCCTGGAGGCCTCCGCCGCCCTGTGGGTGGACGGGGTGCCGGTGCGCCTGGAGGCCCTGACCTCGGAGCTGCGGCTCCCGGAGCCCCATCGCCCGGAGCCGCATCGCCCGGAGCCCTACCGTCGCCGAGTCCCTCTGCCCCTCTATCCCTTCCAACGCCAGAGCTATTGGGTCGAGGCCACCACCCCGGTGAGCGCGCCCGAGCGGGGCAAGCGGGCGGACCGGGAAAGTTGGTTCTACGCCCCCGGCTGGCAGAGCGTCACCGAGCCGCCGGTGGCTGTCGAGGAGCCGGACGAGCCATCTCCCCGCCGATGGCTGCTGCTCACGACCGGCGGAGCGCCGGAACAGGAGTGGACGACCTCGTTGGCCGCCGGCCTCGGAACCGTAGCGCATCCAGCACCGACCAGCCCGGCACCGGAAAGCTCAGACCAAGCCCGGGAGCTGTTCCGAGAGCTCGCCGAAGGCTCCGGAACCCCTACCGACGTGGCTCTCCTGACCACGCCGCCGACTGCACCGGCGGCGGACGGCGCCGAAGCTCAGGAGCACCTGCTGCACCTGGTCCACGGCCTGGCGCAGGAGGTCCATCGGGAGACCGTTCGCCTGACGGTGGTAACCCACGGAGCTCTGGGGGTTCTGGGCACCGAAGCGGCGGGGGGAGCAGGTGCGAAGACCAGCGCAGGACCGGATGCCAATCCAACCTCCCAGCCCGCCGCTCTCGCGGGTCTGCTGCGCTGCATCCCCCAGGAACACTCCAACCTCCACTGCCGGCTCCTGGACCTGCCCGCCCCTAACGGCGACGGAATCTCCCGGGAGATCCAGCGACTGCTGCTGGAGGAGCTCCAGCGCGCCGAAGCCGACACCCAGGCGGAGATTCTGGCGTTCCGTGGAGCCCATCGCTGGCACCTGCACCTCGGCGCCTTCCCACTGCCGGCGCCGGCGGCGGAGGCGGCTCTGCTGCCCGCCGGCGCCCACGTCCTCATCACCGGCGGCCTGGGGCACTTCGGGCTCCTGCTAGCGGAGCATCTGCAGCGCCGCTGCGGCGCCCGCCTGAGCCTCCTCGACCCCCGAAGCCCCAGCGCTGCCGAGAAGCGCCGGTTGGAGAGCCTGGAATCCGTCGCAGTGCTCGCGGCGGACGTCGCCGACGCGGACCAGCTCTCCGCAGCCCTGGCGACGGGACGGGAGCGCTTCGGTGGCTACGACGCCGTCTTCCACTGCGCCGGCTTTGGCGGCGACGACAGCCCCGAAGCCCCCTTCCCCACCCCCTATCAAACCGTCGCCGAGACCGGCGGCGACTTCCTGCGGGTGCACCGGCGGCCCAAGGTGCGGGGACTGCAGCTCCTCGACCGGCTGCTGGCGGAGCAGGATCCAAGCCCGGCGACGGCGGTGGTGGCCACCTCCTTGGCCCCGATCCTGGGCGGCTTGGGGCTGGCGGCCTACGCAGCGGCGGACGCCGCCGTAGACGCCTTCGCCGAGCGCCGCGCCGGCCGCCTGCCCTGGTGCAGCGTCAATTGGGAAGGCTGGGAAGCCCCCCTGGAGGGTGCGGACTCGCTGGCCGCCGGATCTCTCGGAGCGGGCTCTCTGGGGGCGGCCCAAAGTGCCCTCACCCTCGACGACGACGAATTGTTGGACAGCGTCGACCGCGTTCTGGCTGCCCTCGCCGGCGGCCCCGGCGGCCCCGGCGGCCCGCGGCGGTTGGCGGTGGCCACCGGCGACTTGGAGACCCGGCGCCGGCAGTGGAGCCGCGCCGGCCGGGAGGCGGCGGGAGGCGGCGCGGGCAACGCCCGTACCACCACCCACCAGGCCCCCTATCGAGCCCCGGAAACCGCCACCGAGGAAACGGTGGTGGCCATCTGGCAGGAGCTCCTGGGGGTCGAAGCGGTGGGGCTGGACGACGATTTCTTCATGCTCGGCGGCTCCTCGCTGGTGGGATTGCAGGTGATCTCCAAGCTGCGTGCCGAGCTCGACGTGGAAATGCCCCTGCGCACCTTTTTCGAAGCCCGCACCGCCACCGCCTTGGCCCGAGAAATCGACTCCGAGAAGGCCCAAAAACAGGCCGAGGCGGCGCGCATGGACGAGCTCCTGGCGGAGATCGAGAACCTGTCACCGGAAGAAGTGGAAGCTCTGCTGGCGGAGGAGGAAGGATGAGCTCCGACGAGCTGCAACGACGCCTGGCATCGCTGCCGCCGGACAAGCGCCGGCTGCTGGAGCTGCGTCTGAAGCGCGAAGGACTGAGCCCCGAGGGCGGCCGCCGGAAGCCGGAAGGCTCGCCGGAGGCGGATCCCGGCGGCGCCCTCCAGCTGCCGTCGGAGCTCGCCCAGCCGGATCCCTCGGCACCGCCGGCGCCCATGGAGATGAGCCTCTTCTTCTTCTCCGCCGACGGCTCCGGCGGCGCCCGTCCCGGCCGCTATCAGCTGCTCCTAGACAGTGCCCGCTTCGCCGACCGCCACGGTTTCACCGCCGTCTGGACCCCCGAGCGCCACTTCCAAGACTTCGGCGGTCTCTACCCCAATCCTTCGCTCCTCGCCAGCGCCCTGGCCAGCATCACCGAGCGCATCGAGATCCGCGCCGGCTCGGTGGTGCTGCCGCTCCACGACCCGGTGCGGCTGGCGGAGGAATGGGCGGTGGTGGACAACCTCTCCGGCGGCCGCGCCGCCATCGCCTGCGCCGCCGGCTGGCACCCCGACGACTTCATCCTGCGGCCCCAGGACTATGAGGACCGTAAGGAAGTCTTGGTGCGGCATCTGGAAGACTTGCGCACCCTGTGGCGCGGCGACGCCATCGAACGGCGCAACGGCGCCGGCGAGACCATCGAGGTGCGCACCCTGCCGCGGCCCGTGCGGGAAGAGCTGCCGGTGTGGACCACCAGCTCCGGCAACACTCGCACCTGGGAGCAGGCGGGAGAGCTGGACACCCACCTCCTCTCCTCCCTGGGTAGCCAGCCCTTCCCCGATCTGGAGGAGAAGATCCGCCGCTACCGCGCTGCCCGCGAGGACGCCCTGGGCGAGGACGGCGGCGGCGGCGCGGGCGGCGAAGGCAAAGTCACCCTCATGCTCCACACCTACCTCGACGAGTCGTTGGCGGCGGCCCAGGAAGCGACCCGCGAGCCGCTGGGGGATTATTTGCGCAGCCATCTCCAGCAGCGCGACTCCTTCCTCACCGTCGAGGGCATCGACGAGACCGATCTGGAGGCCCTCATCCCCCTGGCCTTCGAGCACTACACCCGCGCCGCCTCCCTCATCGGCACCGCCGAATCGGTGACGCCGCTGATCAACTATCTGGCCCGGCTAGGGGTCAACGAGATCGCCTGCCTGGTGGACTTCGGCCTGGAACCGGAGCGGGTGATGGCGAGCCTGGAACGCCTGGCGGCCGTGGTCCGGCGGCATCACCCCACCGCCGCCGAGGCATCCGGGGCTCGGGTCTCCGACGCACGAGCATCCGGGGCAAGGACGCCCCAGGAGGGTATCCGATGAAGAGCTCGGACCTGCTGGAAAAGCGCATCGCCGCCCTGCCGCCGGAAAAGCGCCGCCTGCTGGAGCTACGGCTGCGCAAGGAAGGCCTGGACGAGGTCGGCGGCGAGATCCCCCGGGCCGCCGCCGCGGATCACTATCCCCTGACCTTCGGCCAGCAGCGGCTGTGGTTCATCGACCAGCTGGTCCCCGGCTCCGCGGCCTACAACATCCCCTTCGCCGGCCGGCTGGTGGGCCGGCTGCGCTATGGCCCCATGGCTCAGAGCCTGAACCAGCTGGTGCAACGCCACGCCGTGTTGCGCTCCCGCTTCACCAAGGTCGACGGCCAGGCGGTGCAGATCCCCATCCCGCCGGAAGAGTTGCCGGTGTTGCCCCTGAGGGTGCTCGATCTCTCTCGCCTCGGGGATCGGGCGGAGGCGGAGATGGAACGCCTCACCGCCGCCGAGGGGCGTCAGCCCTTCGACCTCGAGGAGCCGCCCCTGGCGCGGCTCAGCCTGCTGCGCATGCCAGACCCGGAAGAGATTCCCCAGGGGGTCGATGCGGACGAGGTCAGCGATCACCTGCTGGCGGTGACCATGCCCCACCTGGTCACCGACGCCTGGTCCATGGCCCTCTTCTTCCAGGAGCTACCGGAGCTCTACGACGCCCGGCTGGCCGGCCGGCCCCCGCAGCTGCCGGAGCTGACGGTGCAGGTCCATGACTACGCCGTGTGGCAGCGGCGGCGCTTCTCCGGTCCGCGGCTGGAAAAGGAGATGGAATTCTGGAAGCGCCAGCTGGACGGCGCACCGACGGTCCTCGAGCTGCCTACGGACCGGCCCCGCCCGGCGCGCCAGAGCTTTCGCGGCGAGCGCTACGCGGTGCAGCTGCCGGCGCAGCTCAGCGCCCGCATGGAGGCCTTCCACCGGCACCACGGTGTCACCCCCTTCATGCTCTACCTGGCGGTCTTCGGCGCTCTGCTCCACCGCTACAGCGGCCAGCGGGACCTGCTGGTGGGCTCGCCGGTGGTGACCCGGGAGCAGGAGAGCGCCCGACAGCTCATCGGTTTCTTTATCAACATCGCCGTGCTGCGCCTCGACCTGCGGGAGCAGAGGGGCCGGGAAGTGACCTTCCGCACCTTCCTGGAGCGGGTGCGGGATATGTGCCTGGCCAGCTTCGCCCATCAGGAAGTGCCCTTCGAACGGCTGGTGGAAGAGTTCTGGCACCGCCGCACCCTGCGGCGCAATCCCCTGGTCCAGGTCACCTTCGTGCTGCAGAACGTCGGCATCACCCACCCGGACTTCGAGGAGCTGGAGCTGCGCCACTTCCGCCAGACCGGTACCCGCACCGCCCGGGACGACCTGACCCTGGGTTTTTGGGAGGGTAACGAGGCCATGGCGGGGTGGTGGGAATACCCCACGGACCTCTTCGATCAGAGCACCATCGAGCGCATGTCCGGCCATCTGCTGCGGCTGATGGAGGGGGTTCTGGAGGACCCCGAAAGGCCGTTGGCGGAGTTGCCCATGCTCAGCGCCCAGGAGCGTCATCAGCTGTTGACGGAGTGGCAAGGCGGGACCGAGCCCGCAGCCCGTCCCAACCTGGCGGAGCTTTTCCTGCGAGCCGCCGACGCCCATCCCGAAGCCCCGGCGCTCTACCTGAGCCCACCGAGCACCACCCTGACCTACCGCGCCCTGGCGGCCCTCGCCCGCCGCTTCGCCCACCGCCTGCGCCGGGCCGGCGTCGGGCCGGAGGTGCCTGTCCCCATCCTGCTGCCCACCTCGCCGCAGCTGGTGGTGGCCATCCTCGGCACGGTGCTCGCCGGCGGCTATTCCGTACCCCTCGACCCCCGGGATCCCGCCTCCCGCCGGCGGCAGCTCCTCGGCCTGCTCCGGCAAACGGCTCCCGAGGCGCCGCCGGTGCTGGTGGCGGAGGAGGGCTTCGAGGACGCCGAGGAAAACCTCTGGACGGTGCTGATGCCGGAGCTGTCGGACTCGCCGCCGGCGTCGGACAGCGAGGAAGCGGCGCCTTTCGAGCCGCTCATCACCGACCCGAGCCAGCTGGCCTACTTGATGTTCACCTCCGGTTCCAGCGGCCGGCCCAAGGCGGTGGCGGTGCCCCACGGCGCCGTCGTGCGGCTGTTGCAAGGGCTGCGGACCCCGCGGGCGGTGCTGCGGCTGGGCCCCGGCGAGGTGCTCTTCCAGCTCGCCCCACCGAGCTTCGACGCCTCGACCCTGGAGCTCTGGGGAGCCCTCGCCACCGGCGCCGCCCTCGCTCTGCCGGCCGGGTCTCAGCGCTCACTGGAGGAGATCACCGGCGGCATCGAGGCCTATGGCGTCACCACCCTCTGGCTCACCGCCGGCCTCTTCCATCTGATGGTGGAAAAGCACCCCGACGCCCTGGCGAAGGTCCCCCAGCTCCTCGCCGGCGGGGACCGGCTGGCAGCGCCGGCAGTGCGGGCGGCGCTGGCGAGGGTAGCCCGGGAGCCCGTCGGGGAAGGCCGCTCGGCACCGGCGGTGATCAACGGCTACGGCCCCACCGAGGCCACGGTCTTCACCACCTGCCGGCGCTTCGAGCCCGGGGACGAGGTCTCCGACAGCGTCTCCCTGGGCTGGCCCTTGGGGGGCACCCGGGTAGTGGTAGCCAGCGCCACCGCCGGGGCCCACCTGCAGCCGGTGGGGGTTCCCGGCGAGCTGCTCATCGGCGGCGACGGCCTCGCCCGGGGCTATCTCGGCGATCCCCGGGCCACCGCCCTCGCCTTCCGCCCCGATCCCTTCGCCAGCGAGGCCTCCGCCGGCGGGGCGGGAGCGCGGCTCTACCACAGCGGCGACGGCGCCCGACGCCTGCCGGACGGCTCGTTGGATTTCCTCGGACGCCTCGACCGCCAGGTCAAGGTGCGAGGCCTACGGGTCGAGCCCGGAGAGATCGAAGCCGCCCTCACCGCCCTGCCGGAGATCGAATCCGCCGCGGTGACTACCCGCCCCAGCCCCGGCGGTGAGGGCATCCAGCTCGTCGCCTTCGCGGTCTCGAAACAGACTGAAGAAGAGCTCCGCGGCGCCCTGGCGGAGCGGCTGCCGGCGAACCTGCTGCCGGCGCGCATCGTGCCGATAGCCCAGCTGCCCCTCACCGACCGCGGCAAGGTGGACCGCGGCGCGCTCCTCGATCTGCTCTCGGAGGAGCAGACTGCGGAGCTCGACGACCAGCCTCGGGATGCCGTAGAGGAACGGCTGGCGGCCATCTGGGCGGAGCTCCTGGGCCGCCCGCGGGTGGGCATCCACGACGATTGGTTTGCCCTCGGCGGCGACTCCATCCTTTCTATCCAAGCCCTTGCTCGGGCCGCCGAGGCGGGGATTCGGCTGCAGCCGGAGGCCATCTTCACCCACCCCACCATCGCCCGCCTGGCGACGGTGGCGGAGCTGGAGGAAGAGCGCGGTCCTGTGGAGGCGCCCCCCGGACCGGTCCCCCTGACCACCACCCAGCGATGGTTCTTCGAGCTGCCCCTGGAACATCCCGAGCATTGGAATCTGGCCCTGTGGGTGGTGGCGCCGCGGCGTCTGACCGTGGAGAGCCTGCACACCGCGGCGGCACGCCTGGTGCAACGCCACGATGCCCTACGCCTCTCCTTCGAGGGCGACGGTGCGGAGCTCCACCAGCAGCTCCACGGCGAGGCGGCGGCCCCGGCGGTGACGGTGCGGGACCTCCGCCAGCTGCCGCCGTCGGAGCTCGACCAGGAGCTGGAAGCGGCGGCGGACGCGCTCCAGGGAGGTTTCGATCTGGCGCATCGGCAGGAGAGCTCACTGCTGCGGTTGATGCTGGCAGAGCTGCCGGAATCTTCGGCGAGCCCCACCGGCGAAGCCGTCCCCCAACGCCTGCTGCTGGTAGTCCACCACTTGGTGGCAGACACCGTCTCCTGCGCCGTCCTGGCGGAGGAGCTGCTGGCGCTGGCGGAGGAACCAGACCGAGCTCTGACCCCGGCCACCCCCTTCGCCCTGTGGGCCCGGGGCTCCCGGACGGCTCGGGGCTCTCGGATGGACACAGAGCCCCGGGATGAGCTCTCCCCCGCTCCCCTCCTCGATCATCCCGAAGCCGATGGCCGCGAGGCGGCGGTCCAACGACTCTCCCGCCGGCTGCCGGTGGAGCTGACGGAGGATCTCTACCAGCGGGCCGGCGAAGCCTACGGCACCCGCCCGGACGAGCTCCTGCTCACCGCCCTCGCCCGCACCCTGGCGGACCGCGCCGCCGAGCTGGAGCCCGGGACGCACACCATCAGCCTGTGCCTGGAGGGCCACGGCCGCGACGGCGGCCACGGCGATGCCGCCGGCCAGGAGGTCGAGGCCGGCGAGGAGTGGAACCTCGCCCGCACCGTCGGCTGGCTGACCCGCCTCACCGGCGTCGAGTTGAAGCTCGGTGACGGCTTCGAGGACGACCCCGGCGGCGACCTCACGAGGGTGAAGGAGGGCCTACGGCAGCAGCTGCGCGCCGGCGGCGCCAGCCCCCGGGGCCTGCCCGTGGCCTTCAACCATCTGGGACGCCTCGACCGCATGCTGGCCGCCAGCGGCATCCGGGTTCTCGACGCACCGGTGGGCACTCTCCATCACCCGGAGGATCCCCGGCCCTTCCCCCTCGAGCTGCTGGTCTACTCGCTGGAAGACCGGCTGCACTTGCTGTGGAGCTACGACCGGCGGCTCGAAACCGCCACCGTCGAGGCTCTGGCCGCGGCGCTGGAAGAGCACCTGGAGACCCTGGTGAGCCATTGCCTGGACCCGAAGGCCGGCGGCTTCACCCCCTCCGACTTCCCCCAAGTGGAAATTAGCCAACAATCCCTCGACCAGTTGATGAACCGGATCGCCGGCGGGTCCGCCGACCAGGACGAGCCCTCCTCGTGAAGCCCTCCGCCCTGGAGACCCTGTGGCCGCTGTCGCCGATGCAGGAGGGCATGCTCTTCGAGAGCCTGGCGTCGGAGCGGCCCGGGCTCTACCACGAGCAGACCTTCGGCACGATCCTTGTTCCCGCGAGGGCGCGCCGCGGTGATCTCGACCGGTCAGCGCTGCGCCGCGCCTGGAATCGGGTCCTCGCCCGCCATCCGGCGCTGCGGGCTACCTTCTTCTGGGAGGAGGTGGAGCAGCCGGTGCAGGCCATTCACCGCAGCGCCTCCATGCCGTGGCACGAACTCGACTGGCGACGGCTGACGGAAGGCGAGGCGGCGGAGAGTTTCCGCCAGCTGCTCCAGGCGGACCGTGGCCATCCCTTCGACCTCACCCGGCCACCGCTCCAGCGCTTCACCCTGATCCGCCTGGCGGACGCGGCGGAGGGAGCCCGCTGGCGTTTTCTGTGGAGCTTCCATCACCTGCTCCTGGACGGCTGGTCGCTGTACCTGGTGCTCGAGGAGGTGCTGGCGCTCTACTCTGCAGAGACGGGCGCCGCGGAGACGGGCGCCGCGGAGACGGGCGCCACCGGCGCGGCCGGGCTGCGACTGCCGGCGCGAAGAGCCTACGGTGACTTCCTGACTTGGCTGCAGCGTCGGGGGCTGCCCCCGGCCGATGAGGCCGGAGCCTTCTGGCGACCGCAGCTGGCCGGCGACGCCTCCCTGGGATTCCTCCAGAAGCGCCTGGTCCCAAGGTCGGGAGCACCTTCCCAGGAGGTCGATCAAAGAGCCCTGGAACGCCGGCTGACAGAGGGTCGCTGCTCTGCCCTGGAGGCTACCGCCCGGGCCGCCGGCATCACCCCGGCGGTGCTGGTGGAGGCTTGTTTCGGCCTGCTGCTGGGGCGTTGGAGCGGCCGCTCCGACGGTGGCCGTCCCTGGGCTCGTTTCGGCACCGTGGTCTCGGGCCGGCCGGCGCAGTTGCGGGGCATCGAGGGGATGCTCGGACTCTTCGTCAACACCCTGCCGGTGCGGATCGAGGTGGATCCGGCGGAGAGCCTTCGCTGCTTCCTCCAGCGGATCCAACAGGGCTCGGTAGATCGGCGGCGCTTCGAGCACACGCCGCTGGCCAAGATCCGCCGCTGGTCCGGAAGAAGCCAGCACGAAATGCTCTTCGAAGCCATCCTGGCGTTCGAGAACTATCCCCGCGGCTCCGCCGACTTCACCGCCGCCGACCCCGATGCCGCGGGAGGCCTGAAGGTGCTGGATCTGAACACCGTCGAGCGCCTGCCCTTTCCCGTCGGCCTCGGGGTCGCCCCCGGGGACCGTTGGCTGCTGCGCCTGGTCTATCACCCGTCGCGGCTGCCGGAGCTCCAGGCTCGGCGTTTCCTCCGCGCCCTGGAGGAGCTGCTGACGGCGGTCACGGACGGGGCTCTCGACCGGGCCCTCGACCGGGCCGTCGCCACCCTGCCTCATCTTTCGGCCCCGGAGCGCCATCAGCTGCGCTGGGAGTGGAGCGCCGCCCCGGGCAGCCCGGAGGGCGGGGTAGACCTTCTCGAGCGCCTCGCCCATCACGCCGCGGTAAGGCCCGAGCAACCGGCGCTGGAGCCTTCGCCGCTGGATGCCGAGAGCTCCTCCATCTCCTACGGTGAGCTCCATCGCCGCCTGCACCGCCTGGCCCGAGGCCTTCGCCGCCGCGGCATCGGCCTCGGCGATACGGTGGCGGTGCTCTGTCCCCGCAGCCCGCGATGGGTTCTCGCCGCCCTGGCGGTGACCACCACCGGCGCCGCCTATCTGCCCCTGGATCCGGCCTACCCGGCGAGCCGGCGGCGCTGGATGCTTGAAGATTCGGGAGCCCGGGCCCTGTTGGTCCCCGACGGGACCGAGGAGGCCGACGAGAACACCGAGAACACCATTCCGCGGTGGAGTTGGAGCACCGTGGAGGAAGAAGGTGGCGAGGGGCCATCCCTGGAGACTCCCCCCGGCGCGGCGCCGGCCTACCTCATCTACACCTCCGGCTCCACCGGCCGCCCCAAGGGAGTGCGCCTCGGACGGCGTGGCTGGAGCCTGTTGGTAGAAGCCCTGCTGCGGCTACCCGTCCGCCCCGGGGAGCGCGCGTCCCAGCTCACCTCTCCCAGCTTCGACGCCTCGGTGTGGGAGGTCACCCTCGCCCTCGGCGCCGGCGCCACCCTCTGCCTGGTGACGCCGGAGGAGATCCAGCGCGCCGGCGGAGTCGGCGAGGTCGCCGCCCACCGCCGTCTGCACCACGTTTCCACCCTTCCCTCCCTCCTCGCCGCCGAGGAGGTCGCCGTCGGGATCGACCCAGGGGCCAAGGACGAGGAATCCGATGAGGCCTTTCCCCGCACCCTCTTCGTCGGCGGCGAAGCCCTGCCCGCCGGCATGGTGCGGCGGTGGGCACCGGGGAGGCGGCTGTTCAACTGCTATGGACCGGCGGAGATCACCTCCACCTGCTCCCTCGGCGAGCCGGCGAAGGCTTCGGTCCGGCGCTCGGAGCGTGATTCCGATGATGCCAGACTCGATGAAGCCAGACCCGATGCAGGTCGCCCCGCCGCCGCCGCCCGACTGCACATCTTGCCCCCCGGCGCGGGCAGCAGCGCACCGCCGCTGCCCGTCGGCTCCGTCGGCGAGCTGTGGGTCGGCGGCCCGGGGCTGGCCCACGGCTACCACCGCCGTCCCGCCCTCACCGCCGCCGCCTTCCAGCCCGACCCCACGCCGCCCCCGGGAACCCTCGGGGCTCGCCTCTACCGCACCGGCGATCTCGCCCGCTGGACCGCCGACGGCCGGCTGGAGATTCACGGGCGCTTGGACGACCAGGTCAAGATTCGCGGCCATCGGGTGGAGCCCGGGGAGATCGCCGCCGCCCTCGGCACCCATCCCGCCATCGCCCAGGTGGCGGTGGTGTCCCGACCCCTGGGGGGCGAGCTGCAGCTGGTGGCCTACGGCGAGCTCGTCCCCGGTGCCGAAGAGCCACAGCCCCGGGAGCTCAACGCCTTCCTCTCCCGACGTCTGCCGCCGGCGCTGCTCCCCGGACGCTACCTCTTCCTGAATGCCCTGCCCCGCACCGCCAACGACAAAATCGATCGCCAAGCTCTCCCCGATCCCGGCGCCGCACCGGCCATCTCCCGCAGCGCGGACGCCGGGGCCGCCGCCGATGCGGGACCGTCCGGTGAGACCGAAGAACGGCTGGCGGAGATCTGGGGCCAGGTCCTGGGAGTGGCCTCGGTGGGGCGGGACGATCACTTCATCGACCTCGGCGGCGACTCCATCCTCAGCCTGCAGCTGGCGGGGCGGCTGCGGCGGGAGGGGTTTCCGGTCTCGCCGGCGGATCTCTTCGAGCACCCCACCGTCGCCCGGCTGAGCCGTCGGCTGGAACGGGGGGAGAGCGCCGGCGAAGGTCCCGGAGAAGATCCCAGTGACGACCTCGCCGAGCCGCCGGAAGCCGGCGAGGAGATTCCCCTCACCCCGGTGCAGCGCTGGTTCTTGGAGGGCAATCCCGCCGACCCCCATCACTTCACCCTCGGCGTCACCCTGGAACCGCCGGTGGATCTGGATCTGCGGCGCCTGGAGCTGGCCCTGGGGGAGCTCTTGCAGCGTCATGAGGCGCTGCGGGCAACCTTCGAGGTCGAGGAAGAGACAGAAGCAGGCCAGGGCGGCGCGGTGTGGCGCCAGCGCCATCGCCCCACCGCGGAGCTACCCCTCGCCTCCTTGCTCGTCGTGCGGGACCTGAGCCGCCTGCCGCCGGAGGACGCGGCGGCGCAGCAGCGGCGGCTGGCGGACGCGCTCCAGAAGTGCTTCGACCTCTCCCGCGGTCCGATGATGCGGGGGCTGCTGATGCGCATGGAGGAGGGACCGCGCCTGCTCTTGACCGCCCATCACCTAGTGGTAGACGCCTACTCCTGGATGCTCCTCCTGGACGACCTCGAGGCCCTCTACCATCGCCGCCCTCTGCCCCCCGTCGCCACTCCCTGGCACCGCTGGGCTCGGGCCGTGGCCCGGCGGGAAGCCGAGCTCCTCGCCGAGGAGACTTCTCCGGAAGAGCCCTGCCAGCGGCTCTTCGCCGACGATGAAGCGAGCACCTACGGCGAAGCCCGACTGCTCCGGCAGCGCCTCTCCCGAGAGCTCAGCACCGGCCTCGACGGGGGCGCCACCCGCCAGAGCCGGACCGATGCGGAGACGCTGCTGCTGGCGGCGCTGGCGGCGGCGCTGGCGGCCTGGGGCGGCCTCGAGCCCGGCGCCCGCCTGCGGCTGCATCTCGAAGGCCACGGCCGCGACCTCCTCTCTCCTCTCTCCCAGAGCGAGTCCGCGGTACTGGACGCCTCCGGCACCGTCGGCTGGCTCACCTCCCTCGCCGCGGTGGTGGTGACGGTGCCGGCGGTGGGGGCCCACGACGGCACGGTGGAGTCCTGGGTCCACGCCGTCAAGACCGGCCTCGCTGCGGCCCACCCCCTGTTGGGAACCCGCGAGACCGCCGAGGTCAGCTTCAACTTCCTCGGCAGCCTGCCGGCCCGACCCGCGGGCGACGGAGCCTTCCGCTGGCTTCCAGAGGCTCCCGGCGGCGCCCCCCGCTCGCCCCACCAGCAGCGTCGCCATCGGCTGGAGATCAATGTCTACCGCGGCGCTCCGGGGGAGGCCTCCGGGGATCCGTCGGAGGCTCCGCTGCAGGTGGTCTGGGCCTATGCCCCAAGGGAGATCCCGGAGACCGAGATGGAGGCCCTGGCGGCCAGCTTCGAGACGGTGGCGGAGGAGCTGGAGCGATGCCTGAGGGAGGAGCCCACGCGCCTGTGGGCGGCCCCGGACTTTTCGTGCCCGGGGCTGACCCGAGAAGCTCTGACGGCAGCCCTGCGCCAGCTGCCGGCACCGCCGGAGGAAATCTACGAGCTGACCCCGTTGCAACAGGGCATCCTCTTTCATTGGGCGACCCACCGGGATGCCGAGACCCGTAGAGATACGCCAGGAGAGGGCCAGAGCGCCGCGGAGGCCGGGGCTCCGCCCTATGTGGAGCAATTCCACTGCGTGCTGGAGGGTGACATCGACCCCGAGGCCCTGCGCGGCGCCTGGGCCCGGGCGGTGCGCCGCCACAGCGTGCTCCGCACCGCCTTCCTCCGTCCCGGCGACACCAGCTCCGCTGAGCCGCTGCAGGCGGTGCTGCCGGCGAAGGCGGTGACGGTGCCCTGGCGGCAGGAGGATTGGCGCAGCGACGGTCTCGACGAGGACGGCGAGGCGCGGCGTTTGGAGGCTCTGCTGCGCTCCGAGGCCCGGGACATGGATCTGCTGCGTCCCCCCCTCCTCTCCCTCGTGCTGGCGCGCATCGGTGCGCGGCGCTGGCGCTTCCTGTGGACCCACCACCATCTGCTGCTCGACGGCTGGTCCGCTGGGCAGCTGCTGGCGGAGGTCTTCGCCGTCTATCGCCTCGGCGAATCCTCCGAGCTGCCCAGAGCCCGTCCCTTCCTCGACCACATCCGCTGGCTACGCACCCGCGACCGGGCCGGTGCCCGGGATTTCTGGCGCTCAGCGCTGACCGGGGCCGCCGGAGCCGTCCCGCTGCCGCCCCCCCGCCGCAGCGCCGCCGCCGGCTCCGCCGAGGTCCACCGCCGGCTGAGCCCCGCGGAGGCCGAAAGACTTCAGAGCTGGGCCCGCCGACAACGCCTCACCCTCAGCACCCTGGTGGACGGCGCTTGGGCCTTGCTCCTAGCTCATTGGAGCGGCCGGCGCAAGGTCACCTTCGGTTCCGTGGTGTCGGGCCGGCCACCGGAACTCGCCGGCCAGGAAGCGGGACCCCGAGCCGGGGGCGGCGAGGTCACTCTGGGCCTCTTCATCAACACCGTGCCGACGGCGGTGGAGGTGCTCTCCGACGCCTCGCCGGAGGCCTGGCTCGCAGGCCTGCAGGAACAGAACACCCGTCGCGGCTCCCACGAATGGGTCTCCCTACCGGCCATCCGCCGCTGGACTCGAGCCGAGGGGGAGGACGGTTCCAACGACCCGCCGGAGCTCTTCAACACCCTCGTGCTCTTCGAGAGTTACCCCCTGGACGCCTCCGTGGAACAGGCCTCGGGAGAGCTGGGAGTGAGCGACGCGGTGATGGAAAACCGCACCGAATATCCACTGGTGCTCACCGTCCTGCCGGGGCCACCGCTGGAGCTGCGGGTGCAATACGAGGCCGGCAGAGTGGACCGCACCATCGCTCTCCGGGCCCTCGAAACCACGACACGGCTGCTGCTAGAGCTGCCGTCGGGAGCCCAGCGGCTGGCACAGCTCAGCCCTCTGAGCCCAGCCCAGCGGCATCAGCTGCTGCTGGAGACCGCCGGGGCCGCCGGTGACAGCCCGTCCGACCCCGCGGAGCTGGTGCTCGCCGCCGTCCGCCGCTGGCCCGAGGCGACGGCCTTGGAGGATCCGTCGGCGGGCATCGCCTGGAGCTTCGCCGAGCTGTGGCAGCGAGCCCAAGCCCGGGCCGCCGAGAGACGGTCTCGAAACGGCTCGCTACGGCAAGCTTGGGTCATCGACGAGGACCAGCTCGGTAGCCGCTCCGAGGCGGTGCTGGAGATGCTGGCGGCGGTGCTCGCCGGCATTCCCTATCTGCCGCTGGATGCGGAGGCGCCGCCGCAGCGCAAGGAGCTGCTCAGGGCCTCCGCCGAAGATCTGCCGGCGGAGGTCGCCGATCCCGTAGCGCCCCACCCCGAAGCCGCCGCCTACCTGCTCTTCACCTCCGGTTCCACCGGCCGCCCCAAAGGGGTGGTGATCTCCCGCAGGGCCTTCGGCCATCTCGTCGGTGCCGCGGCCCGCGCCTTCGGCCTCCGGCACCGGGACCGGGTGCTGCAATTCTCCGCCCTCGCCTTCGACGTCGCCGGCGAAGAGCTGTTCACCAGCTGGTCCGTAGGAGCCACGGTGGTCCTGCCCCCGCCGGCGGCCCGGGAATCCTTCGTCGAGCTCGGCGCCTTCCTGGACCGCGCCGCGGTCACCGTCATCAACCTCCCCGCCTCCTTCTGGCGCCGATGGATCGAGTCCCTGGCGGGGGCCTCCCTGCCCGGAGCACTCCGCCGGGTGGTGGCCGGCAACGAAGCCGTCTCCGCCCGGGCTCTCCAACGCTGGCGCGAGCTGAGGAGGCCCGGAGCTTCGGACCCGGTGCCGATGATCAACGCCTACGGCCCCACCGAGGCCACGGTCACCGCCCTCACCCACCGTCCGTCGGTGCCCGAGCCAGTGCCCCCGGAGAGCTTGCCCCCCGACTTCAGCTCGGTGGCGGTGGGCCGGCCCCTGTCTCGGATGCGGGCCTACCTCCTCGACCGCCGCGGCGAGGTGGTGCCACCGGGTTGGCCGGGGGAGCTCTGTCTCGCAGGACCGGGCCTCGCCCGCGGCTATCTCCACCAGCCCCGGCGCACCGCCGAGAGCTTCCGCCCCGATCCCTTCTCCGCCCTCGCCGGCCTACCGGGATCGAGGCTTTACCACACCGGCGACCGGGCCCGACAGCGCCCCGACGGAGCGGTGGAGATCCTCGGTCGCCTGGACCGCCAGCTCAAGCTCCGGGGCCTGCGCATCGAGCCCGGGGAGATCGAAGCGGCCCTCGCCGGGCACCCGGCGGTGGGAGAAGCGGCGGTGCGGATGGTGGCGGGGGTCGGAAGCCACTCCGGCCCGCGCCTGGCGGCCTACTTCGAGCCCGCCTCCAACAGACCGGAACCCGCCGCCGCCAACGAGACTCCGGAGGGCGAGAAGCTGGGAGACGGGGCGCTGGGAGACGGGGGGCTGGAGAAGGATCTCCGTGCCTTCCTGGGCACCCGGCTTCCCGCTGCGTGGGTGCCGTCGCTCTTCGTCCCCATGCCCCGCCTTCCCCGCACCCCCGGCGGCAAGGTGGCCCTGGGCCAGCTGCCGGCGCCGGAAGAGCTCGCGACGGAGACCCCGTCGGCAGGCCCGATGCCCCAGGACGCAGCCCCCGGCCGCCAGCTCAGCCCCGCCGAGGCCGGGCTGGCGGAGATCTGGGCGGCGGTGCTGGGGGTCGAGGAGGTGGCTCCGGAGGACGACTTCTTCGCCCTTGGCGGCGACTCCATCCTCAGCCTGCAAATCGCCGATATGGCGCGGGAGAAGGGCCTGCGCATCTCCCCTCGAGAACTCTTCCAGCACCGCACCCTCGCCGACCTGGCTGCCGCCGCCCGCCCCGTGGAGGCGGCGGAGGAAGGCCGGCGGCTGGATCGGGGCCCCGCTCCCCTGCTGCCGCTCCAAGATTGGTTCTTCAGCACCGAGCCGCCCCATCCAGAGCATTGGAATCAGGCGATCCTGCTACGACCGGCGGCGGAGCTGACGGCGCCGGCGGCGGAGCGGGCTTTGAGGGCGGTGATCGCTCACCACGGTGCCCTTCGGGCCAGCTTCCGATGGCGGCCGAGGCAGGGCACCTGGAGCCAGAGGTTGATGGATCCCGCCGAGGCGCCGTTCCATCTCCGGCGCCTGGACCTCCGCAGGGTGGCCGGGGCCGAGGACCGCCGCCGCGCCTTCGAGAAGGCCGCCGCCGGGCTCCACAGCAGCTTCGATCTCTCTCGGCCGCCGCTGCTGGCGGCGCTGTGGCTCGAGCAGCCGCCGGAGGCCGGCCCCCGCTGGCTGCTGGTGGCTCATCACCTGGTGGTGGACGGGGTGTCCTGGCGGGTGCTGCTGCAGGACCTGGCCCGCAGCCTGGCACGAAAGGCTCTACCACCGGCGGTTTCCACCCGCGCCTGGAGCGAGGCCTTGCAGCGTTGGGCTCATTCCCCCGCCGGCCACCGGCAAGTGGAGCGCTGGGCACCCCCCGCAGATCCTCCGCCGCCGCTGCCGACAGCGGTGACGGAAGGCGACGCCCCCGACATCCACCGGGAAGCGGCGGTGGTGGAATCGCAGCTGTCGAAGGAGCTCACCGACTTCCTCCTCACCGGCGCCGACGCGGCCTACGGCAACCGTCCGGAGGAAGTGATCCTCACTGCTGCGGTCCTCGCCTTCCGCCGCTTCCACGGAACTCCTGCGCCGGTGCGGGTGATGCTCGAAGGCCACGGCCGCAAGGCCCCAGAAGCGGGCCCGGAAGCAGGTTCGGAAGCAGGCATGAGCGGGGCTCCGGAAAGCCTGGACCTGAGCCGCACCGTCGGTGCCCTCACCGCCCTTTACCCGGTCGCCCTGGAGCTGCCGGCGGACGATGCGGCGGAGGCACTGATGCGGGTGAAGGAAACCCTGCGCCGGATCCCCGACGGCGGTCTGGGCTATGGCGCCCTCACCGCCGCCGGCCTGGTGCAGCCCTGGCCCGGCGCTGACTTCAGCTTCAACTACCTGGGCCGGGGCGAGCTCCCCGCCGACGACCAGCTGCCCTTCGCCCTGGTGGAGGACGCGCCCGGACCCGCGGTGCACCCGCTCCAGCCCCGCCCCTTCCCCTTCGACCTCAACGCCGTGGTCCGGGGCGGCCGGCTGCAGCTGCATTGGAGCTTCAGCCAGGGCCGTCACCCTCGCGCCACCGCCACCGAGCTGGTGCAGAGCTGGGGCCGAGAGATCGAACGCCTGCTGGAGCATTGCCGGGAGCCCCACCACGCCGCCTACACCCCCACCGACTTCCCCCGAGCGATCCTCGGCGGCACCGAGCCCCAGTGGCTGGAACGGGAAGAGCTGGCGGCGCTGCCGCTCCCCGTCAAGCTCCCCGTCGAGCTCCCCGTCAAGCTCCCGGAAGACGGTCCCGACGGTGGACGCCGCCGCCCGGTGCAGGACCTCTATCCCCTCTCCCCGATGCAGCAGGGTCTGGTCTTCCACAGCCTCTACGACGCCGGCGGCACCACCTATTTGCAGCAGCTGTGCTGCACCCTGGACGGTCCGCTGGACCCCGAGCGTTTCCGGCGCGCCTGGGACGAGACGGTGGCGCGACACGAGATCCTGCGCGCCGCGCTGGTACCGCGTCCCAAGGGCGAGCCCCTGCAGGCGATCCACCGGCGGGTGGTGCTGCCGTGGGCCCAGGCCCGGTGGTCCCCCGAGGAGGCCGGGGCGGCACTGGAACGAGCGCTGGCGGAGGACGCTCGCCAGCCCGTGGACCTGGAACGGCCGCCGCTGTTGCGCTTCGCCCTCTACGCCGTCGCCGAGGCGGGAGAGACGCCCCGCCGCCACGTCTTCCTGTGGACCCACCACCACCTCCTGTTGGACGGCTGGTCCACCGGCTTGGTGCTGGCGGAGGTGCTCCAACGCTATGCCGAGCCCTCGCTGCGCCTGCCGCCGGCTCACCGCTACGGAGAGCTCATCGCCTGGCAACGCCGCCTTCACCACCATTCCAGCGAAACCTTCTGGCGGCGCTACCTGCGCCGCTGGCCCGGTCCCACACCGCTGCCCCTGGACGGCACCGGCCGCCGGGGCGGCGCAGAAACGCCGGCGGAGGACGCTCCCGAGCCGCCTCAAAGGATCGTCGGACCGGCCACGGTGGCGCGGCTGGAGGCGTTGGGGCAGCGGCGGGGACTGACCCTCAGCACCCTGGTGCAGGGCGCCTGGGCGGTG